>JAUNUE010000001.1 GCA_030538335.1 Allobrachymonas sp.
AATCATCTCAAGAAGTTAGCATGTGGTGGACACATGTTTGCTTCCTAAGACCCAATGGAATTAGGCTTGTCCCTATGAAACTCCCCTTCCCCGACCAAAAACGCCAAATCTTTTTCACCCGCATGTCCATGCGCTGGGGCGATATGGATGCCTACGGCCATGCCAACAACGCCATCTACCTGCGCTATTTTGAAGAGGCGCGCATTTTGTGGATCACCTCACCCGACAGGCCCCATATGGCGGCAGATGGCACGGGGCCGGTGGTGGCCAATATCTTCTGCAACTTCTACCGTCCGCTGGAGTACCCGGCTGAGATGCTGATCAAGCTCTACGTGACCGAGCCTGGGCGCAGCTCGTGCGAGGTGTGGATGACGATCGAGCGCACCGACCAGCCGGGCGTGATCCATGCCGACGGTGGCGCTACCATGGTGTGGATTGATTTTGCGCAGCAAAAGGCGGTGCCGCTGCCTGATTGGCTGCGGGAGATGTTGACAGCAAGCGAAGCGCCCGTGCCGTCATCCACATAACGGTGGATTGCCGCCGGGGCAAGCACGCCGGGCGTCATCCACTTGTCTTTGATTCCTGTTAGGTTGAGGGGGTCGGCATTCAGGAGATAAGCCTTGGCACACCCCGCGGAAGACAACGCAGACTTCAGCCCGGCTGAAGTCGAGGCGCTGTTGCAGGAACTGACCGCCATCCGCGCGGAGTTGGTGGCTGAGCCGGGCCTGCACCAGCATGGCATCGACAAGATTCACGCCCATTACCAAAGCAGCGCGCGCAACCTGCTGCACTACCTGGCGCTGCGCCGTCGCGACCTGCGCCCGCTGCAACTGCGCCTGGCAGCGCTTGGGCTGTCGTCGTTGGGGCGGGCTGAATCGCATGTGTTGGCTACCGTGGATGCGGTGCTGGCTGTGCTGCACCGCCTGGCGGGCCGCGCGTGGCAGCCGCCCGCCAGCGGCAATAACGGCGGCTTTGCCCGCGGTGAACAGCTGCTGGCCGAACACACCGATGCCTTGCTCGGCTCCGCTGCGCCGGGGCGCAAGGTGCGCATCATGGTCACCATGCCAAGCGAAGCGGCGCACGACTACACCCTGGTGCACGACCTGTTGAAGCAGGGCATGGATTGCATGCGCATCAACTGCGCCCACGATGACGCACAGGCTTGGGAGCGCATGATCGGCCACCTGCGCCGCGCCGAAGAGGCAATGGGCCGCAGTTGCCGTGTCGTCATGGATCTGGGCGGGCCGAAGCTGCGCACCGGCCCGTTGGAACCCGACCCCGCCGTGGTGAAGGTGCGCCCTGTGCGCGATGGATATGGCCGGGTGACGGCGCCTGCGCGGGTCTGGCTGACGGCAGAAGATGCGCCCCAACCACCGCCTTCGCAGGCCAGCGCCAGCTTGCCTGTGCCTGCGGATTGGCTGCGTGGCTTGCAGACAAGTGACCGTGTGACGTTTACCGACGTACGCGACGCCGAACGTAGCTTTGCGATAGTGGACGTGACCGATGCCGGATGCTGGGCCGAGGCACAACAAACGGCGTACCTCACACCCGGCACCGTCTTGCAGCACGCGCAAGGCAAGGCTTCTGTGGGCGCCCTGCCGCCGGGCGAAAGCACGCTGACCCTTCAGGAAGGTGACACGCTGTTCGTCACGCGCGACCTGCGGCCGGGCCGCCCCGCCACGGTGGACAGCAGCGGGCAGGTGCCGACGCCCGCTTCGGTGGGTTGCACGATTCCTGAGGTGTTTGACGATGTGCGCTCGGGCGAATCGATCTGGTTTGACGACGGCAAGATGGGTGGCGTGGTTGAAAAAGTCGAGGCTGATCGTGTGCGGGTGCGCATCACGCATGCACCTGCAGGCGGCGCAAAACTGCGGTCGGACAAGGGCATCAACTTGCCTGACAGCCCTTTGCGTCTGGCGGCACTCACCGACAAAGACCTGCATGACCTGCCGTTTGTGGCACGCCATGCCGACGTGGTGGAACTGTCGTTTGCCAACAGCGCGCATGACGTGGAATCGCTGCAGCAGCATCTGGCGCAACTGGGCGAGCGGCAACCGGCCATCGTGCTCAAGATCGAAACGCGCCGCGCGTTTGAAAATCTGCCTGCCATGCTGCTTGTCGCCATGCGTACGCCCTGCTGCGGGGTGATGATTGCACGGGGCGACCTGGCGGTGGAATGCGGCTTTGAACGGCTGGCCGAGGTGCAGGAAGAAATCCTGTGGATTTGCGAAGCGGCGCACGTGCCCGTGATCTGGGCCACGCAGGTGCTGGAGTCGCTGGCCAAGCAGGGCATGCCGTCGCGGGCCGAGATTACCGACGCCGCCATGGGCCACCGCGCCGAGTGCGTCATGCTGAACAAAGGCCCGCACATGCTGAGCGCCGTGCGCGTGCTCGATGACATCTTGCGGCGCATGCAGGCCCACCAGGCCAAAAAGAGTGCCATGCTGCGCGAGTTGCGGCTGGCGCATACCTTGCCTGCCGAGCCGGTTTGACCCTGTTCACGCCCTTCCTTTTCGAAAACCCTAGTTGCCAATTTCAGATACATCTATTAAGATTGCTCCGCGATTATTAGGTCGAATGAATGAATCGTATTTTAATTATGTAGTAATAAATATGCAGTTTCTGAAGTACCCCATTGATCCCGTAAAAATCTACTTGGGCCGCATGCGCGCCAAGCAGCACTGCCCGCCACGGGTGTCGATGCGCAAGATCGGCTGGTCATGGGCAGCGAGTTTTCTGGGCATCAGCTTTATCGCTTTGGTGACGAGTTATTTCGGCACCCGCTCGGCCTTGCTGATTGGCTCTTTCGGCGCCTCTGCCGTGCTGGTGTATGGCGCGCCGCTGGCCGAGTTTTCGCAACCCCGCAACCTGGTGGGCGGGCACGTGCTGTCGTCATTCATCGGCATTTGCATGTACAAGCTGCTGGGCTTTGCGCCCGAAATGGCGTGTGCGCTGGCCGTGTCGTTTTCAATAGCCAGCATGCAGTTCACGCGCACCATGCATCCACCCGGCGGCGCCACGGCGCTCACGGCGGTGATTGGCGGTGACAAAATCCACAGCCTGGGGTTTGGCTTCATGGTCATTCCGGTGCTGATGGGCGCGGTGGTGTTGTTGGCCGTGGCCTTGCTGATGAACAACCTGTCGCGCAACCCCAAGCGCCACTATCCCGCTTACTGGTATTAGAGCCTGTTCAATATCTTAAGACTTGCCCTCTGTTGGCAGGAGCTCTTCTCCATCGCGCAGGTATTCGGCCACGGCCTCAAAGCCTTCCACCCGGGTGCAGATGACCTTGATGACGACCAGCATGGGCACCGCAATCAGCAAGCCCAGCGAGCCCCACAGCCAGGCAAAAAACAGCAGGGCCACAAACTGCGCGGTGTGGTTGATGTTGGCAATGCGGCCAAAAATCCAGGTCTGTGCGACCAGGCCGATCAGGGTGGCCACCACCAACGTCGAGGCAGAGGCCATGATCGCCGGGGGCAGTTGCGACCACTGCTGTACGCCCATGAGGAACACGCCCGCGCCCGTGATTACCGGCCCCACGTAGGGAATGAAATGCAGCACGCCCGCCATTACGCCCCACACGGCGGCGTTCTCGAAACCTTGCACCCGCAGCACCGCGTAGGTGATCACGCCCAGGATCACGTTGCTGACAAACAGCGATGCCAGAAAGCGCTGCAGGTTGGCGTGTACGTCATCCAGCAATTCGACCAGGCCGCGCTTTTGCGACCAACGCTCGCCCACCAGCTTGACCGTTTTGCGCCGGAACTGGCTGCCTGCCGCCAGCAAAAAGTAGGCCAGCAGCAGCACCGATCCCAGCGTGCCCAGACCGCCCACCAACTGGAGCGCTTTTTCTGCCAGAACGCGGGCTGAGGGTTTGGGCGCTACCTCGGGCGCTGCAGGTGTGGCCGCTTTGCCTGTGGCGGATGGCTGGATGGCGCCATCTACCGCCTTGGCGGCTTCGGTGATCTTGCCAATGGAGCTGCCCTTGTTCGAGTGCGCCTCCCGGATGGTCTTGTTGACGCGGGCAATGGTGGCAGGCATCGAGTCGGCCAGATCCACAGCCTGGTACCACACGGCATAGCCAATACCGGCAATCAAGCCGACAAAAGCCAGCACGGCAACGGCGCTGCCCACAGAGCGCGGGACCCTGAATTTTTCGAGCTTGTCTACCACCGGCCCCAAGGTGTACGAAAGAAAAATACCCGCCACAAAGGGGATGAAAAACGCTTCCGCCCATTTCAGCACGAACAGACCCAAGGCCACGTTCAGCAGGACCAACGTCCATTTCAACCCACGGCGGTTTTTCTGCGCTTCGTGCACGATGGCGGGGGCATCAGGCGCAGCCGTTGAAGCAGGTGGCTGTGCGGAAGGGGCTGCAACGGCCTGATCAGCAGGCACGGGATCAACGCCGGAGGTCTCGGTAAGCATGGCCGCGCCCTTTTCTTTGGTGAGGGAATGAATGGTGCCACAAAGCCGGATAAAAAAAGACGGTGAAACCACCGTCTTTAAATCCTGCGCATGTTGCTGCTCAGGCAAGGGGATGCATTATGGCTGCTGCTTATTACAGAACGATGCGGTTCCAGGCAGCACGGGCAGCCGCCTTGGCCTGCTCGTACTCCAGGCGTGAGGTGGCCTTGAGGGCTTCCCAATCGCGGCGCAGTTCTGCGTCGAGCGCGTCGAACTCGCGGCCAGGATAGCGCTGGCGGGCCATATAGCCCAAGCGGTAGGCCGGGCTGTAATCGTCGTAGGTGTAACCTGTTCTGTATTCAGCCGGGTGGTCTACGTAGTAGGCATTCCAGTACTCGTCTTCGGCTGCGGGGTTGACCACTTGGGCCACCGACTTGCCTGCGGCTCCGCCAGTCAGACCACCAATGGCAGCACCTGCCAACGCACCAACCGGGCCAGCTACCGAGCCGATGGCCGCGCCTGTAGCAGCACCAGCCGCAGCGCCACTGCCCGTAGCCAGATTGTGATCAGCCAGATCGTCGCCCGCCTTGGGGTTGATGACCTCGCCTGCGCCTTTGCCGGCCATGCCGCCAGTGGCTGCACCAATGGCCGCGCCTACGGCCACGCCCACCGGGCCGCCCACAGCGCCCAGTGCAGCACCCGTCATGGCACCCGCACTTGCGCCTACGCCGGTTGCCAGCTTGTGCTCGTTGGGGTTGGCGTCGCCACCCGGATCCACGTTTTCGGCAATTTCCTTGCCGGTAAGGCCGCCTGCCACGCCACCGATGATGCCGCCCACTACCGTGCCCACAGGGCCAGCCACGGCGGTGCCAAGGGTCGCGCCTGCCACGGCACCGGCTGCTGCGCCAGCGCCACCAGCGGCGATGTGCGATGCGGGATCTCCTTCAATACCTTCCTTGTCAACGGGGGTCTGCTTTGTCATTTTGTAATCTCCTTGTGATTGAGGGGTTACCGGCATCATGAATACCGATTTGAATAGCAACATAACCTGCTGCTGAAAATCACTATATCGCAGCAGCAGGGAACATATTTGACAAAACTGTTCCAACAGGCCGATTTATTGTTTCAGAACATTGCCTGGAAATGCTTTTTTACAATATCAGAAACATTTCCGCACTTTCTGGCAGAGAGCACAAGAACCAGAGGTCTTTCAAAGGCCGCCATGGTATGAAAAAAACCACGCTCAGTCGGCTTGAAGCAAAGCTTCACATAGAGTCCTTTGCCTGGGCGCGGAGGTGTCTCATCTCGTCTGCGAGCGCTGAAGGGGCGGCATCCCAACTATCCGCCCGGCGCTGGGGATAGAGCGGGGATCTGAAAAATGGCATTCAGAGCTTGTGTGCTCTATTCAAAACAAGGCCATGCAACAGGGTTATGGCGTGAGCAAGCGCAAACTTCATGAATTTTTCTGTAACGAATTCGAGAGGGTGGCAACGCCCGTGCAGCAGTTGAGGGCGCACTGCCCATGGCTCTCCGCTGTCGGGACTTGCCCCCACAAGCTGGCAGCAGGGTCCGGACATTTCGCTTGTACGCATGTGAAGAACATCACCTACATGCCAGATGCAAAAGCACGCAAGCTAACTGTCGATTCAATATCTCTTGATTATATTTTATAGGATCAAATACTGTAATCCGATGTTAATGCCGTAATATCCATTTGCAATTGGGTAATTGTAGGAATTGGTATTTGATGTAATGGTTTTATTTATTCAGGTTTTTGTTGGGAATAGCCATTAGAGTAAACCCGTCTGCGCAATTCGGCACAGACTTGAAGTCGCAAACCACAAGGAGATTGACAATGAACAAGGACACGATCGAAGGCAACTGGAAGCAGTTCAAGGGCAGCATCAAGGAAGCTTGGGGCAAGCTGACCGACGATGATCTGGACGTCATCAATGGCAAGCGCGAACAGCTTTTGGGCCGCCTGCAGGAACGCTACGGCTACAAAAAAGAAGAAGCCGAAAAGCATGTCGTTGACTTCGAGAAGAAGTTCTCTGACTGGAAATGGCTCTGATTTGAGCGCCCGTCAGCCCATGCGCACCAACGCGCATGGCCTGACAGCCGACAAGGCCACCAAAGGGTGGCCTTTTTGCTGCATGCAAAGCGGAAGTGAGAAGGGTCACAGGCCGCCAAAATGTAACTTGCTGCGCGCGCCTTGGTGCCATGCATGGAAGAAAAAACGGCTTACAGAGGGGACAGGCTCTAACTTGCAGCTTTGCCATGCCTCTACATCTGCTTACTGATAGCTGAATGGCGTGCAGGCAACTTCTATAGAATGGCCCTCGTTGTTCGGATGCTTTCCGTGTGCCAGCCTCTTGCCATCAGCGCTGGGGTTGGCATATGGGGGTCGGCCCTATTGGCCTTTTTTCTCTCACAGGAGCTTTCATGAAACGCCTGTTCGCCTTGCTTGCCACCATGTTTGCCGCGCTTGCCCTGTCGGGTTGCGGCTACAACCAGTTCCAGTCGCTGGACGAAACCACCAAATCCGCCTGGAGCGAGGTGCTCAACCAGTACCAGCGCCGTGCCGATCTGGTGCCCAATATCGTCGAAAGTGTGAAAGGTCAGGCCAATTTCGAGCAGGACACGCTCACCAAGGTGATCGAGGCTCGTGCCAGGGCCACCTCAATCCAGGCTACGCCTGATCTGGTGAACAACCCTGAGGCCATGCAGAAATTCCAGGCCGCTCAAGGCGAGCTCTCTGGCGCCCTGAGCCGCCTGATGGTCGTTGCCGAGCGCTACCCTGAGCTGCAAGCCAACCAGGCATTCCGCGACCTGCGCGTCACACTGGAAGGTACCGAGAACCGCATCACCGTGGCACGCAATGCCTATATCAAGTCGGTGCAGGATTACAACGTGCTCACACGTTCGTTCCCCAACAACCTCACCGCCATGATCTTTGGCTACAAGCCCAAGGCCAACTTCACGGTCGAGAACGAAGCGCAAATTTCGCAACCGCCCAAGGTGGACTTCGGCACCGACAAGAAATAAGTGCCTGCCGTCAGAACAACCATTCTGAAAGGACGGGCCATGCAGCTTGCCTCTCCCCTTGGCACGCTGTCTCTTGCAAGGCAGCGGCACGCCACCCGGCCACTCTGGCTGCGGGTCATGGTGTGCCTGCTGCTGGCGTTGGCAGTGTGGTTGCCATTGCCTTCGCGGGCGCAAGCCGCTACTGGTGGTGTACTGCCGGTGCCTGCGCTTACCGCGCGGGTCATGGATCAGACCAACACGCTCAACAGTGCCGAAAAAATACTGCTCGAAGAAAAGCTGAAGAGCTTTGAAGATACCAAGGGCAGCCAGGTTGTCGTGCTGATGGTGCCCACCACCCAGCCTGAAGCGATCGAGAGCTACGCCTACCGGGTTGCCAGCACCTGGAAAATCGGCAGGCGCGATGTGGGCGATGGCGTACTGGTCGTTGTTGCCAAAGACGACCGCCGCATGCGCATTGAAGTTGCCAAGGATCTGGAAGGCGCCATTCCTGACTTGATGGCGGCGCGCATCATCGATTACTACATGAAGCCCAAATTCCGCACAGGCGACTTCGCGGGCGGGCTGGGCACAGCCGTTGACGAGATCACGGCCCTGATCAGTGGCGAAAAATTGCCACCCGTGGCGCCCGAAGGCAATTACCAGCACAACGGCGAGCAGATGGACTGGTTCTCGCGCGTGATGATGGTGGTGGTGATTTCCGTCATTGCCAGCAGCGTGCTCAAGGCCATGTTCGGGCGCTTCCTCGGCTCCATGGCCACGGGCGGCGTCACAGGCGGCATCATGTTCCTGATAGGCGGCACCTTGCTTGCAGCAGGGTTGGCAGGGTTGGCAGGATTTTTCCTCAGCCTGCTGCTTGGCAGCATGATGCGGCAAGCGGGTGGTCCCGGCATGCGCACGCCAGGGCGCGGCCCCATCATCATCACGGGTGACCCCTTTGGTGGGGGCTGGGGTGGCGGTGGCGGCTGGGGCGGCGGCGGTGGAGGCGGCTTCAGCTCGGGCGGCGGTGGCAGCTTTGGTGGCGGCGGCGCCTCGGGAGACTGGTAATGGCCCCTACCCCTGACCCGGTCATCGAACAGAAAATGGCTGAAAAACCCCAGGCCACCACGGCTGAACTGATTGCGCACTATCTGCCCCCAGAAGTGCTCGATCGCCTGCAGCAAACCGTGGCCGAATGCGAAACGCAGCACACTGGCCAGTTGCTGCTGTGCATTGAGGCTTCGCTGCCGCCCAGTTATGTGGAGCGCAACGCAACGCCGCGCGAACGTGCCATGAAGCTGTTTGGCAAATACGGCGTGTGGGACACCGAAGACAACAACGGCGCCATGCTGTATCTGCTGATGGATCGGCATTGCATCGAACTGGTGGCCGACCGCGCCCTGCACCGCAAGGTTGCGCAGGAAGAATGGACGGCCATCGTCCAGCAGCTTTGTGAAGCCTTGCGCACCGCCCAGTACGAAAGTGGGCTGAAGGCCGCCTTGCAGCAGATTTCCAGCCACCAGATCCGCCACTTCCCGGCAGATGGCAACCATGTGCGTGAAAACACCGTGCCCGACAAGCCGCTGGTGTTGCGCTGACCTGTTTGACTCACGAGGTGCCCATATGCTTTTTGGTTTTGCCATTGTGATGCTTGCGCTGGGTCTGCTCTCGGGCTTGGCGCTTGTACTGGCCGCCCTCGGCATGGTGGCAGTGGTGCCCGGCATGACTTTGTGGATCACCTTTCCGGTGTTCTGTATCGTCGGTTTTTTGCTCGCTGCCAGCCAGGCAAAACGGCGCAGATGCGCGCCTTTTCGATAAGTGCATCCACAGCGCTGACGCTGCTCGCCTTGGCCAGCGCCGTCGTATTGGTGCTTGGTGCTGCTTCCATGCTTCCCAACCCCGTGGCCTATTCAGGCTCGCTCTGGTTTGTACTGGCCGTCGGCCTGTTGCTTGGGCCACTTGGCCTGGCGTCTTTCGGACGCCGCGACTCGTAAGAAGCCGCCCATTCCGCAAAAGCCCGGAGGCTGCGCGGCTTTTGCGGTGCTGCAGTTTGTCTCCGGGCTTTGACATCCAATCTATGGATCGGCTCGCCTGAATGCATCAGAGTCAATGGTCTGGCGATACCGTAGCAACACCTGCAGGAGATACCCCATGCGTACCATAGGCAAACAAACACGAACGCTGGCTGCGCTGCTGCTGGCAACAGCGGGGCTGGGCGCTTGCGCCCAAGCGGGCAACCGCATTCCCAGCCTGAATCCCGCAAGCACCAGCCAGGTGTTCAAATCGTTCGGTTTGCGCCAGTGCGAAGGTGGCGCAGCCGACCTGCAGCCGTTGGCGCGACAGCTTGAGGGTGCGGGCATAGCGGTTCAGGCAAGCACCTGTGGTCACGACGGCATGATGCGCCCGGCCGTTTGTGGTGCGGGCGATGGCCGTATTGCCATCTTCCAGATCAGCAGCACAGACGTGGCCGCCGCGCAACGTCTGGGTTTTGCACCTTTGAGTCACATGCCTGACGCGCAAACTTCATCCTGCCGATAGCGCGCGGCAAGGGCTGTATCGCCCACACCACAAGTCACCTGTTGCGATAAAAATCTGTCAAACAGTTTTGATATCGTTGTCACATGCGCCCAGCATCCGGGTTGTCCGGCCTGACTGGGGGCGGGGGGGGGGGGGCTTGCCATGGAAAAGTCATGTCGCGACGGAGTCATTGGTGCGGGTGGCATCGTGGTGCCGCCCGTTGTCTACCAACGCGGCTTTCCCGATGCCCTGCGTGCGCAGGCCGCCGAGTTGTATGACGCCGTGTTCGGCCAGAAACTGGCCTTGGCCATTCCCTGCCGCGAAAAACGCCTGCAATTGCTTGCGGCCAGTTTCCGGCCTGACCACTGCTTCGTTGCCATGCAGGGCGATGCGCTGGTGGGCATTGCCGGTTTCAAATCGGCCCAAGGCGCCTTTACCGGTGGCATGAACTTCGATGCGCTGGTGCACCACGTGGGGCATGTGGGTGCATGGCGTGCAGCCGTGGTCTTGTCCATTTACGACCCGCCCTTGCGGCGCAGGCAGCTTCTGCTCGACCGCATCGTGGTGGCAGACAGCGCGCGTGGGCAGGGCATAGGTTCGCAACTGCTGGAAATCATCAAGAACCATGCCGCGCACACCGGTTGCCGCCGCGTGCGCCTTTATGTGATCGACACCAACCACACCGCCAAGCGCCTGTACAAGCGGCATGGCTTTCGCCAGACAGCCACCATCAACCTGATGCTGCTGCGGTGGTTGCTGGGGTTCAGCCGAAATCTCACGATGGAATTTTTCATTCCACGCAAGGCGCGGCAAGTTCGCCCGGTGCGCATTTACAGTTGATTTCGGGCTGAACAGCGCACGCGTGCGGCATGCTTCTGCGAAAATGCAGACCCCATGCCAGCACACAACAGCCCTTCAAGCCATAACACCCGTCCCACTTGGGGAATGGTGTTCAGTCACCCGGCGCATGCGCTGGCGCTGGGCTTTGGCAGCGGACTGGCACCCAGGGCACCGGGTACGGCGGGCACCTTGCTGGCGTGGCTGTTGTTTGCGGTGATGCAGGCTGCATTGCCGCCTTTGTGGTTGGCGGCATGTGTAATGGTGAGCGTACCCATAGGCTGGTGGGCGTGCACATTAACGGCTTCAAAACTGGGCTTGAGTGACCCCGGCTGCATCGTCTGGGATGAAATCGCTGCCTTCTGGCTGCTGCTTTGGCTGGCAGATACGCTGATACCACTGCTTGCGCCGCCGGGCAGTGGGTGGCCCCCGGTGGTTTTGTATGCTGCCGTCTTCGTGGTGTTTCGGTTTTTTGACGCCGCCAAACCATGGCCCGTCAGTTGGGCTGACAGGGTATTCAAAGGCCACGGCTGGCGCGGTGGCTGGGGTATCATGTTCGATGATCTGGTGGCCGCCGCCTGCAGTCTGGGTGTGTTGCTGGTAGTGCGTTACATCGTTGCGTTTTCGTAATGCAACGCTGGTGCAATGATGTGGCTGGAACCGCCGAAGGCGATTCCGGCGCATGCTCTTCCTCTTGGACCTTCACATACGGCGGAATCTGCTACGCAGGTTCCGCCCTATAGCCAAGCCCCTACAGAAATAGGGTGGGGCTTGCACCCACTCAGATGCCATTACCCCTGCCGCAACAGCACTGGCAGCATCGAGGTCAGCAGCGCCAGCGCCATGCTCCAGTTGAAGAGCTTGAGCCATTTCGGGTTCTGCAATCAGGCGCGCAGGCTGTGTCCCGCCACGGCCCATACGCTGACGCAGGGCAGGTTGGCTATGCCAAAAATCAGTGACGCGACTACTACTGCAGTAGTGCCGCTATGCGCAGGTAGGTAGCTGGAGAACAGGCCCAGCGCCATCATCCACAGTTTGGGGTTGATCCACTGGAACGCTGCTGCGCCCCAGAAGCCGAGCGGGCGTGCCGTGGGAGTGGAGCTGCTGGCAGCTTGGTCGGCCGCATGTGCGGCGTCGGTTTGCGGGGCTGGCGCGGCCATCCGCGTCATTTGCCAGGCCAGCCACAGCAGGTACACCAGACCGCCCCATTTCAGCACGGCTTGCACCAGCGGGTAGCGTTCGAGCACGCTGGCAATGCCCAGCCCGGTGAGCACCACCATGAAGGTGCCGCCGATTACGATGCCCAGGATGTGCGGCACCGTGCGCCGCACGCCAAAACGCAAGCCTGAACTCAACAGCATCATGTTGTTGGGGCCGGGCGTGACGGAGGTGACGACGGCGTACAGCAAGATGGGCAGCAGCACGGCAGCAGACAAGGGTGCATGGGCGACAGGGGTGGGCAGGGGCATGACAATCTCCCGGAACAAGGCCCGCATTACAGCACCAAAAACAATACAGATACGATACACGTTGGCAAACATTTTTCCGGTCTGTATGGGTGAAAACATGGATACAGCCATTGCAAGCGAAAAGGCCCTGTTGCGCCGCGAAGCGGGCGTGTCGCTGGCCGATCAACTGGCCGCCGTGTTTGCCCAGCGCATCCACGCCGGGCAGCTTGCGCCGGGCGCGCGTCTGCCTTCGGTGCGGCAATGTGCGGGCCGCTATGGGGTGAGTGCGCATACGGTGGTGGCGGCGTACGACCAGTTGCTGGCGCAGGGGCTGGTGCTGGCCGAGCGCCACCGTGGTTTTTTTGTGCGCGAAAGGGTGCGACAGGCGGGTCTTGATTCCCAGGTTGGACAAGATGTGTCTGCCAACGCCGCCGGTGGAGAGGCGGCGCTGGTGCCCAATGATGTGGGCAGCTTGATTCGCACCATGTTTCCCAACGGTACGGGCAGCAGCCCGGCAGGGCATGAAGGCGCACTGCCGCCGGGTGGCGTTGCGGTGGCGCGTTTGGGCGTAGCGCCCCGTCAAACAATCAAGGCCGATGCACACAGACGCCCATCGGTAGCGGGCACGCATGCGGCGCAGGCTTCTGCCACCCCCTCGCCCGCGTCGGGCGTGCTGCCGGTGAGCTGGCTCGACGAGGCCCTGCTCACCAAAGCCTTGCGCCGTGCCATTGCACAAGATGCCGGTGCCAATGGCGCAGCGTACGGCACGGCGCAGGGCGACCCGCATCTGCGCGACATGCTGGCGCAGCACATCGCACAGCTTGGCGTTGTTGCCCCGGCGGCGCAGATCGTCACCACGGCGGGTGCCACCCACGCGCTGGACGTGGTGGCGCACACCCTGCTGCAACCGGGCGACGCGGTACTGGTGGATGCGCCCGGCTGGTCGGTCGAGTTTGCGCGGCTGCAGCGCCTGGGCGTGCGCCTGCTGCCCGTGCCCCGTGGCACGGCGGGGGTGGATGTGGAGGCGCTGGAGCAACTGGCGGCGCAACACCGCCCCAAGCTGTATACCACGGTTTCGGTGCTGCACAACCCAACGGGCCACAGCCTGGGGCTGGCGCAGGCGCACCGCGTGCTGCAACTGGCGGAAAAATACGACTTCCATATCGTAGAAGACGACACCTACGCCAGCTTTGCCGCGCCGCACAGCCCGCGCTATGCCGCACTCGACGGCCTGCAGCGTACTTTTTACATCACGGGTTTCGCCAAAATCTTCGCGCCGGGCTGGCGTGTCGGTGGCGTGGCAGCGCCGCAGCGCTGGGTGGAGCAACTGCTCGACACCAAATTGATCGCGGGACTCAACACGCCCACCCCTACCGAGCGGGCGCTGGCCATCTGCCTGCAGCAAGGCTGGTTGCGCCGCCACGCCGAATCGGTAGGCACGCGGCTCGATGCGGCACGCAATCGCACCATGCAACTGGCGGCGCAGCACCAGATCCCTTTTGCCGCACCGCCGCAAGGCTTGTTCGGCTGGCTTGATGCGGGCGTGGATACCGAAACGCTGGCGCAGCGCCTGCTCGATCACGACTGGCTGATTGCGCCGGGGCATCTGTTCTACCCTTACCGCACCACCAGCACCTGCATGCGCATCAATTTCGCTGCGGCGCAAGACGCGGCATTCTGGCAGTGTCTCGCGCAGGAGAGGGCGAAAATTCTAGGGGTATAGCCACTGCAGAGCCAAGCAGCGATGGATTCCTGATCCGTTCGGGCTGAGCCTGTCGAAGCCTCTCTTGCCTCAAGCCATCCGAAAAGCCTGTCGTGGGCACAGCCCAATGGTTCAGGGCGGGTGGTTTTCCAATGGTTGTCAGATAAGGGTATACACCACGCAAAAATGTTGCTGCGCACGAAAATTTCGCCATAGACTAACTCCGGGATTTTTCAAGCGCAGCAACAACGAATGACAGACATCATCCTGGAGACAAAAAAGCTCACCAAGGAGTTCAGCGGTTTCGTCGCCGTGAACGAGGTGGATTTGCGTGTGCGTCGCGGCAGCATCCATGTGCTGATCGGCCCCAACGGCGCAGGCAAGACAACGTGCTTCAACCTGTTGACGAAATTTCTCAAGCCCACTTCGGGCACCATCCATTTCAACGGGCAGGACATCACGGGCGAAGACGCGGCCACGATTGCGCGCCGCGGCATTGTGCGTTCGTTCCAGATTTCGGCGGTGTATCCGCACATGAGCCTGCTGCACAACGTGCGCCTGGGGCTGCAGCGCAAGCTCGGGGTGTCGATGCAGTTCTGGCGCAGCGACAAGATGCTCGACCAGTTGAACGGCCGTTGCATGGAGCTGCTGGAACAGGTGGGTCTGCAAGACCTGGCGCACGAAACCACAGCAAACCTGCCCTACGGCCACAAGCGCGCGCTTGAAATTGCGACCACGCTGGCGATGGAGCCGGAGCTGATGCTGCTCGACGAACCCACGCAGGGCATGGGCCACGAGGACGTGGGCAAGGTCACGCAACTGATCAAGCGTGTGTCAGAGGGCCGCACCATCTTGATGGTGGAACACAATATGAAAGTGGTATCGACCATTGCCGACACCATTACCGTGTTGCAGCACGGCTCGGTGCTGGCCGAAGGCAGCTACGCCGAGGTGTCGCGCAACCCGCAGGTGATGGAGGCCTATATGGGCACCACGGCGGGCGAACTGCAGGGGGCGCATTGATGCAAGCCGTTGCCGAACCAACCACCACGCCCACCGCCGCCACGGCAGTGCCCGCGCTGGAAATCAGCAACCTGCACGCCTGGTACGGCGAGTCGCACATCCTGCACGGCGTGAACCTGACCGTGCAGCCCGGCGAAGTGGTGAGCCTGCTGGGCCGCAACGGCGCCGGGCGCACCACGACCCTGCGCGCCATCATGGGGCTGACCGGCAAGCGCACCGGCTCGATCAAGATCAACGGGGTGGAAACCATTCACCTGCCCACCTACCGCATCGCGCATCTGGGCGTGGGTTATTGCCCGGAGGAGCGCGGCATTTTTGCTTCGCTGACCTGCGAAGAAAACCTGTTCCTGCCGCCGCGCACCAAAAGCAGCCACGCCCTGCCGCACATGCACGCAAGCGAGCTGTATGCGATGTTTCCCAATCTTGAGAGCCGCAAGAACAGCCCCGGCACCAAGCTGTCGGGCGGTGAGCAGCAGATGCTGGCCGTGGCGCGCATCCTGCACACAGGCGCGGGTCTGTTGCTGCTGGATGAAATCTCCGAAGGCCTGGCGCCGGTGATCGTGCAGGCGCTGGCACGCATGATCACCACGCTCAAGAGCAAGGGCTATACGGTCGTGATGGTTGAGCAGAATTTCCACTTCGCCGCGCCGCTGGCCGACCGCATGTATGTGATGGAGCACGGCGGCATTGTGGAGGCTTTTGACGCCAGCGAATTGCAGCAGAAGATGCCGGTTTTGCAGGAATTGCTCGGCGTGTGAGGCCGGGCAAGAGGGTTTGACTTTCAACCACAAGGAGGAGATCATGAAATACAAAAATACAACCATGGCCACCAGCATGCTGGCAATGGCCGTATTGCTGGCGGCTTGCGGCGACCAGAAGGCCGGGCAATCGGCATCCAGCACAGCGCCTGCCGCATCAGCAACTGCTTCGGGCGCGCCCGAAGGTGGTGCTGCACCCAACACCGATGCCATTCGCATTGGCTTTGTCACCGACATGTCTGGCGTCTATTCCGATATTGACGGCAATGCCGGTGCGGCGGCCATCCAGATGGCGATTGACGACTTTGGCGGCACCGTCCTGGGCAAAAAGGTCGAACTGGTCAGCGCCGACCACCAGAACAAGGCCGACATTGCCGCGTCGAAGGCGCGCGAATGGGTGGATCAGCAAAACCTGCAAGTCATGATCAGCGGCACCAACTCGGGCGTGGCTTTTGCCACGACCAAGCTCATGGCCGAGCGCAAGAAGCCGGTGTTTGTGATTGGTGCCGGTTCTTCGCGCCTGACCAACGAAGACTGCACGCCCTACACCGTGCACTACGCCTACGATACCGCCGCGCTGGCGCGCGTGGCCGGCCAGGCCCTGATGGAGCGTGGCGACAAGGACTGGTTCTTCCTCACGGCAGACTATGCCTTTGGCGCATCGCTGGAAAAAGACGCCACCGACATCGTCACCCAGGGCGGTGGCAAGGTGCTCGGCTCGGTCAAGCACCCGCTGGGCGCATCGGACTTTTCCTCGTTCCTGTTGCAGGCGCAGCAGTCCAAAGCCAAGGTGCTGGCCATGGCCAACGCGGGCGGCGACTTCATCAACAGCGTGAAGGCGGCCAATGAGTTTGGCGTGACCAAAGACATGAAGCTGGCCGGCTTGCTGGTGTTTATCAACGACGTGCACGCCCTGGGTCTGAAAGATGCCAAGGGCCTGCTGGCCACCACAAGCTGGTACTGGGACCACGACGACGACACGCGCAAGTTTGCCAAGCGGTTTGAAGAGAAGTTCCAGCGCAAGCCAAGCATGTTGCAAGCGGCTGACTACTCGGCCGCGCTCACCTGGCTCAACGCGGTCAAGGCCGTGGGCAGCACCGATGGCGACAAGGTCATGGAGCACATGAAAAAAACGCCGATCAACGACATGTTCGTGAAAGACGGCAAGATCCGCGAAGATGGCCGCCTGATGCAGACCATGTATCTGATGCAGGTGAAGTCGCCCGAAGAATCCAAAGGCCCCTGGGATTACTACCAGGAGCTGAAGGCGGTGCCGGGCGACCAGGCTTACCTGCCGCTGTCTGAAACCAAGTGCAGTTTCGTCAAGAAGTAAACCCTCCGTAGCACAACCGCCTGTACCTGCACCGCGTGTGCGGGGCAGGCGGCACACAATATCGTATGCAAATTTTCGGCATCCCCCTCTCCGGCATCCTGAGCCAGTTGCTGTTGGGCCTGGTCAACGGCTCGTTTTACGCCATGCTGAGCTTGGGGCTGGCGGTCATCTTCGGCCTGCTCAACGTCATCAACTTCGCACACGGTGCCATGTTCATGCTGGGGGCGATGCTGGCCTGGATGGGCCTGAATTACCTGGGCCTCAACTATTGGGTCATGCTGCTGCTGGCGCCCGTGGTGGTGGGTGCGTTCGGCATCGTGGTCGAGAAGCTGTTTCTGCGGCACCTGTACAAGCTCGACCATCTGTATGGCCTGCTGCTTACGTTTGGCCTGACCTTGCTGATCGAAGGCGCCATGCGCGCCCTGTATGGCGTCTCGGGTCAGCCCTATTCCACGCCCGATGTGCTGCGCGGCGCGACCAACCTGGGCTTTATGGTGCTGCCCAACTACCGCGCCTGGGTGGTGGTGGCCTCGCTGGCCGTGTGTTTTGCGACCTGGTACATGATCGAAAAAACCCGGCTCGGCGCCTTGCTGCGTGCCGCCACCGAAAACGCCAAACTGGTGGAGGCCTTTGGCGTGAACGTGCCGTTGCTGGTCACGCTGACCTACGGCTTTGGTGTGGCGCTGGCCGCCATTGCGGGTGTGCTGGCGGCACCCGTCATTCTGGTCACGCCGCTCATGGGCTCCAACCTCATCATCGTGGTGTTTGCCGTGGTGGTGATCGGCGGCATGGGCTCGATCATGGGTTCCATCATCACCGGCCTGCTGCTGGGCGTGATCGAGGGGCTGACCAAGGTGTTCTACCCGCAGGCTTCGAGCATTGTGGTGTTCGTCATCATGGTGCTGGTGCTGATGTTTCGCCCGAGCGGCCTGTTTGGCAAGGAAAAATAAGCATGCGGGCGAACAACAAGACAATGCAATGGCTGCTCACGGGGGGCTTGCTCGTGGTGGCGCTGGTGCTGCCCCATGTGGTGTACCCGCTGTTCCTGATGAAGATGCTGTGCTTCATGCTGTTTGCGGCGGCTTTCAACCTGCTGCTGGGCTACACCGGCCTGCTTTCGTTCGGGCATGCGGCTTTTCTCGGCGGGGCAGGGTACATCACGGGCTTGGTCATGACACGCATGCAGATGGATCCCTTGCTCGGCATCCTCACTGGCACGGCGTTTGCCGCTGCGCTGGGCCTGGTCATGGGCATGGTGGCCATCCGTCGCCAGGGCATTTACTTCTCGATGATCACGCTGGCGTTGGCGCAGATGTTCTATTTCTACTGCCTGCAGGCCAAATTCACGGGCGGTGAAGACGGCTTGCAGGGTATTCCGCGCGGCACGCTGCTGGGCGCGCTGCCCTTGCAGAACGACATGACCATGTACTACTTCGTGCTGGCGCTGGTGGTCGCGGCCTTTGCGCTGATCTACCGCACCATCCATTCGCCCTACGGGCAAGTCATGAAAGCCATCAAGGACAACGAGCCGCGCACCATTTCGCTGGGCTACCAGACGCAGCACTTCAAGCTGATCGCTTTCGTCCTGTCGGCCACATTGGCCGGGCTGGCGGGTGCAACCAAGAGCGTGGTGCTGGGTTTTGCCACCCTCACCGATGTGTACTGGGCCACTTCGGGGCTGGTCATCCTCATGACGCTGATCGGCGGCATGAGCACCTTCTGGGGGCCGATGCTCGGTGCGGCCATCGTGGTCATGCTCGAAAACCGGCTTGGCAATATCGGTCGTGCACTGGCTTCGGCCACGGGCGTGCCGTGGTTCCACAAGCTCGGCGAAGAAGTGAACCTGGTGATTGGCTTCATCTTCGTGCTGTGCGTGATGCTGTTCCGCAAGGGCATCGTCGGCGAGTGGCTGGCGTGGCGTGACAAGCGCCGGGCGAGTTGAGCGCTGCCGCAAAAATGCTGTGAAGCTACCCGCCTGATTTTTTGGGCAGCTTTCTGCAATGCCCCACAGCAGGGGAAACCCGTATTTTGCGGCTCCTGCCCGTGAAAACCGGCACGTTCGTGCCAAAAACGGTGGCTTTTCCTCTATAAACCGGTTCACCCAACCGTGGGCAGCCGTTTCCCGGCAAACGGCTGCCTGTGCATTTCCTCTTTTTACCGGATGACAAAAGGATTTCCATGAAATTGCTCCAACAAATGGCCGCCATGGGCATGCTGGCCAGCACCGTGTGGCTTGGCGCTTGCGGGGACAAGGCTGCGCCTGCCGCCTCCAGCGCAGCCTCTGCCGCATCCACTGCGGCATCGGTGGTGGCTTCGGCCCCGGCCTCTGCACCGGGTGGCGATACGCTGCGCGTGGGTTTCATCACCGACATGTCGGGCGTGTATGCCGACATCGACGGTCCCGGCGGCGCGGCTGCCATCGAAATGGCAATTGAAGACGTAGGCGGCACCTTGCTCGGCAAGAAAATCGAACTGCTCAAGGCCGACCACCAGCACAAAACCGACATTGCCGCCACCACCGCGCGCGAATGGGTCGACCAGCAAGGCGTGCAGGCTATTTTTGGCGGTACCAACTCGGCCGTGGCACTGGCGACCTCCAAGCTCATGGCCGAGCGGCAAAAGCCTTACTTCTTGAACGGCGCGGGCGCCTCGCGCATCACCAACGAAGATTGCTCGCCCTTCACCGTGCAGTACGCCTACGACACCGTGGCGCTGGCGCGCGTGGCCGGCAAGGCGCTGATGGAGCGCGGCGACAAGGACTGGTACTTCCTCACCTCGGACTTTGCCTTTGGCCACTCGCTGGAAAAAGACGCCTCCGAAGTGGTGCTGGCCAACGGCGGCAAGGTCGTGGGCGCTGTGCGCGCACCGCTGGGCGCATCCGACTTCTCATCGTTCCTGCTGCAGGCGCAAGCTTCCAAGGCGCAGGTGCTGGCCTTTGCCAACGGTGGCGGCGACTTCATCAACAGCGTAAAGGCAGCCAACGAGTTTGGCGTGAACAAGACGATGAAAATGGCCGGCCTGATCGTGTTTGATCCCGATGTGCATGCCATTGGCCTGAAAGACGCGCAGGGCCTGATCGTGGCTGCGCCCTGGTATTGGGATTTGAATGATGAGTCCCGCAAGTTCGGCGAACGCTTCTACGCCAAGTTCCAGCGCATGCCCACCTACCTGCAGGCGGGCGACTACTCGGCCGCACTTACCTACTTCAAGGCCGTCAAGGCCGTGGGCAGCACCGATGGCGCGAAGATCATGGAGTACCTGTACAAAACCCCCGTCAACGACATGTTCGCGCAAAACGCCATCATCCGTGGCGATGGCCGTCTGATGAACGACACTTATCTGTTCGAGGTGAAAAAGCCTGAAGAGTCCACCCGCCCGTGGGACTACTACAAGCAGATCAAGCGCGTGCCGGCAGAGGAGGCTTATACCAAGGTGGCCGACTCCAAGTGCCCGCTGCTGAAGAAGTAACCGCGACACTGCCGTAAAAATACCGCTGTCAACGGCATCAGTCTTTCGCTTTGATGGACCTGCGCCGGGTTGCCGCGGTATTTTTTGGGCAGAAGCTGATGGATTTTTCTATTCCACCAGCTTGCCTTCCCCCGTCACAAACGCGGCGCGCACCACATTACCGGGGTGCTGCGCCTGCACCACCGCGCGGTACAGCCGCAGTTGGTCGGCCAGACCCGGCTGGCGCTCGGGGTGCAGGGACGATTTGTAATCCAGCACCCACCAGGTGGCGGGTTGGTTGCCGTGCGCCTTGCGCTGTACCAGCCGGTCGATGCGGTACACGGCGCCTTCCCATGCCAGATCGACTTCGTTGGCCTGCCACAACAGGGCGTCGTCTTGCCAGATCCATGCGGCTTCGCCTTGCAGCATCGCCTCTACTTTTGCCAGCACCTGCGCGATGTGGTCAGGCGAGAGTTGGTATTGCGAAGCCAGTGCCTGTTGCAGGGCGGGCGTGTTGACGGCTTGGCCGGGGCGGTGCCATTCCAGTGCGCGGTGCATGGCTTCGCCCATGGCGGCGCGTTGTTGTTGCTGCGGGTCTTGCGCAGCCAGCAACGTCTGGGTGGCGTAGGCCGGACGTTGCAATTCGGGCGGCAACTCAGGCAGCACCAATAGCGTGGTGCTGTGGTTATTTTCAGGGTCTGCGGAAGGGGTCGCGATCGCTTCCTTGGCAGGCAGGGCCTGTACCCATTCAACAGGTGCCAGCGGGCAGCCAGCCTCATCCAGCGCGGCTTGATCGGGTTGCGCCGCTGCCTGCATCTGCTGCCACAGGCTGTTGGCTTGTGCACGGAAAGGTTCTGCCGCCGAAAACACCAGCCACTGCTTGGCGCGCGTCATCGCCACATAAAAACCGTTGTGTTCTTCGCGCTCACGCGCGGCATTTTCGTGCCGCAGCAAATGCGCCAGCGAAGGGGCGGCGTCTTTTTCGCTGACCAGAAACACCAGTTGCTGCGGATGCGGCTTTTCGCCCGGCCAATCGACCACCACTTCCATGCCTTTGGCCTTGTCGGCCTCACCGTCGGTGTCGATCAGCAACACCAGCGCGGCTTCCAGCCCTTTGGCGCCATGCACCGTCAGCAGCCGCACCGTGTCTGCGTCGAGATTGGCCGGGGCATTGTCGCCCTGGCCGCTGCGCATGGCGCGCACCCAGGCGTAGGCATTGGGGTAGCGGCCCCCGTCTTGCGCCAGGGCTTGTGCGGGCAGGGCGCGCAGGCGTTGCAGCACGGCGTGGCGCTGGCTTGCGGGCACAGCGGCAGCGTAACGCGCGAGCACATCGCCGTCTTGGTAGATGGCGCTTAACGCATCGTGCGGCGGCCATTGCTGCAACCAGCGTTGCCAGCGCAGCAGCTTGTCGGCCCAGGCTGCCCAGTCGCCCTGGTCTTTGGGGGCGTGGTGCAGCAACCAGTGCAGCCATGAAAGGGTAGGGCGGGTTCCGTCTACAGCGTCTGCATGGGTTGGCGTGCGTAAGGCCACGGCCATTTCCACCAGTTGCGCATCGCTGGCGCCAAACAGGGGCGACTTGAGCGCCCGCGCCAGCGACAGGTCGTGCCGGGGCGAGACCAGCGCATCGACCAGCGCCACCACGTCTTGTACTTCGGGCGCATCGGCCAGCAGGCTTTTGTCGGCCAACTGGCTGCGGATGCCATGCGCTGCCAGCGCCTCGTGCATGAAAACAAGACGGTTGTTTTTACGCGCCAGCACCAGCACTTCACGGGCCGGAAAGCCTGCGTGCAGCAGCGGTGCGAGCCACGCCGCGGCCTGGCGGCATTCGCGTGCGGCCATGGCGTCTTCAGGCATGGATTTGGCCTGGGTCAGGTGGTCGCGCCGCTTCACCATGCCGTTGCCAGCGTCAGTGCTTTTGTCGGGGCGCATCACCTGCGGCAGCGCCAGCACGCCGCCGCTGGTTTTTGCGGCCGTGGTGTGCGGGCGAAAATCAGCAAACCGTCCTTCTGCTTGCGCTGCAGCCATGGTGGCATTGGCCGCATCGACCACAGACTGGGCGTTGCGCCGGGTCTGGTCGCAGGTGAGTACATCGCCCTGCAGGCCCTGGCAGACAAAATCGCGCGCGGCGCGAAACACGGCCGGCTCGGCGCGGCGGAAGCGGTAGATGCTCTGCTTGGGGTCGCCCACGATGAACACGCTGATGCCTTGCCCCGCGCCCGCATAGCTTTGCAGCCAGGCGTGCAGCGCCTGCCATTGCAGCGGGTTGGTGTCCTGGAACTCGTCGATGAAGACATGGCGCACCTGCGCATCGAGCCGCTCCTGCAGCCAGCCGCTCAGGGTTTCGTCCTGCAGCAACAGGCGGGCTGCAGTTTCGATGTCTTCCATGTCCACCCAGCCCTGCTGGCGCTTGACCTGCGCGTGGGTGCGGCACAGCAGGCGCGTGAGGCGCGTCATGCGTTGCTGGTGCAGCCAGGCGGCGTGCTGTTTTTCGGCGTTCAGTACTTTCAATACCGCTGCCTGGGCTTCTTGCACTGCCGGGTGGTTGAACAAGGCATCGTTGAATTTGCGCGGTTCCTGCTTTTGCGTGAGCAGCGCCAGCACGACAGCTTCCCAGTCCTGCTGCTCCAGTGCCTGCTCCAGGCGCACGCCGCAAGCCGAATAGCTGGGCTGCTTGGCCTGCCCCAGCACGAGTGCTGCAGCCAGCAAGCATTTGCGCCCATTGGCTTCTTTCAGCAAGAAGTTTGCAGGCTTGTCCAATCCTTGCATCTCTGGAAATTGCACACTGAAATGCGGCACCGAGGCCTCGACCACGCCGTGCTGGTCGGCCAGCACAAACTCGCTGCGCCGATGGAGCGCCGCCAGCAAAGCCGCTTGCGTCTGGCTGCGGCCATGCGCATCGACCAACGCCTGGTAATCGGCCAGCGCCTCGGCATCTTGCAGTACCGCAGCGTGGAATGGTCGCCAGCTTGCCTGCAGCGCGGCGCTGTCGTCTTCGAGCAATTCGTAGTCGGCGGGCAGGCCCAACTGTTCCAGCAACTGCAATGGCGCGGCACGCAGCAGCGCGGCAAACCAGCCGTGGAAGGTGCGGATTTGCACCGGGCGCCCGTGTTGCAGCAAGCGCAGGTAGAGGTTTTGCAGGTCTTTGGCCTGCACGGCGGCCTGTTCGCGGGGCACGCCGCGCAGCGCCAGTTCTTCAGCCAACACACCGACATCTTTTTCGGCAAATGCGGCCAGCCACTCTTGCAGGCGGTGGCGCATTTCGGCGGCGGCTTTGTTGGTGAAGGTGATGGCGAGAATATTTTGCGGCTCCGCCCCTTCAAGCAGCGCCCGCACCATGCGCGAGACCAGCATCCAGGTCTTGCCTGCGCCCGCGCAGGCCTCTACCACCACCGGGCGCTGGGGGTTGCAGGCGGCGGCGTAAAACGCCTCGGCAGTGACTGGCTTGCCATTGATGCGGTAGGGTTGCAGTGGTGTGTGGATGGGCGCGCTCATGCTGCATCTCCCGTTGCGGCATCCACTGTTTCATGCCTGAAATCACGGCGGCACAGGCCCCGTGCCGGGCAGTAATCGCAGACGCTGCCTTCGCCCAGCGCAGGCAGTGGCGCACCTTGGGCAATGCGGCGCAAGTCGTGGGCCATGGTGTGCAGCAGGCGCTGCGCACGTTGCGGCGCATCGCTTTGCACATGCAGTTTTACTTCGCCCTTTTCGCCCAGATGCAGGTAGGCCGTTTGCACCTCTTCTGGTGCCAGCAGCAGGGCGTAAAACGCCAGTTGCGTGTCTTCGTCCGGGTCGCTGATGCGTTTGCGCGTGGTGGCTTCCGACTCGGTTTTGTAGTCGATCAGGCGCAGGCAGGCTCGATCAGACGTTTGCTGCCTATTTTCGTTTTTGGGTGTGACGTGTTCCATCCGGTCAATGGTGCCGCGCAGTTGCAGCGCATACGGCGGGCCATCGGCGCTGCTGCCGTCATAGGCATCGTCTGGTGGAGGGGTCTGTGCCAGCAAATCGGCCATGCCACGCTCCCGGCGCGATTCGCCTTCAATATAGCGGCTGGCAGTTTCTGCATGATCGGCCTGCCACCAGGCCAGATAGGCATCGCGCAACCTGGGCCAGGTGCATTGAAAAGGCAGGAAAGCCGCATCGTCCAGTTGCTGCTCCTGCCGTGCTTGGGCTGCGGCCAGGTCGAGTTGCTGTGCAAGGTGTTCTTGGTCTTGCGCAACACCCATGGCATGGTCTTTATGGAACAAGTACAGGGTGCGGTGCAGCCAGTTGCCAAAGTCGCGCTTGTCCAGGTCGTCAGTCAGTTCGTTCGCTTCGTTCAAGGGCAGCAGTTGCAGCGCAAAAAATCGGTAAGGGCACAGGCGCAGGTGGTGGTAGCCGCTGGCCGATAGCTGTTGCACCGGCAGCTTGTTCCCCTGCGGCGCAGGCGGGGCGGGCAGTTGCACCGGCAGGGTGCGCACCTTGCGCGGATCGGGGGCGGTTTGCAATTTACGCAAAGGTATGGATGCTTCTTGCTGCGGCGTGCATTGCCATTCCAGCACCAGCGGGCTGGGCTGCAGGTCGGCTGCACCATCGTTGCGGCTGGCCAGCAGATCCACGGCAGGAAAAGTCAGCAGGTATTGCCAGGCCTGGCGCTGCGCCTGTTGCAGCCGGTGGCGGTCGGGCAAGCCGAGTCTCTGGCGTTGCGTGTTGCTCCAGAATCCTGGCGGCTCGGGGCTGGCGGGCAGGTTTTGCTCGTCGCACCCCGGCATGACGACGGCGGCAAAAGGCCGCGCCAGCAACTGGCTCGACGGCACGATGGCGACCTGCTCCTGCAGTGGATACGCCGGGTGGAACGTGGCAGCTTCCAGCAGTTGCGACACCCAGTGGCTGAAGGTGGCCAGCGTCCAGCGCCCATCGGCCAGCGGCGCGGTGCTGCCCGGCTGCCAATGCAGTGCCGTCAGCACGCTCTCGCCTGCGGCATCTTGCGTGAGCCATGCCCATTGGCCGCTGGTTTGCAGCGCCTGTTGCACATCCACCAGCCATTGCGCCAAGGCGCGCGGGGCTTGCAAGCTGCGCCGCAATTCTTCCATCTGCTGCATCCAGGCAGCGGCAGGGTGTTCCCACCGTTGCCAGTAGCCCATGCCCGGCCACGCGGCGATTTCTGCGCGGCGCAGGCGGGCTTCGGCGGCATGCAGCCAGGTGTTGGCATGTTGGCCTTCTTCAGTTGGAAGGGTGATGGGCGCGAGCAGCTTGAGCCAGGCCAGCACCGCGTCGCTGCTGGCGTTGGGCGTGCAGGCGCGCAGCAGGGCCATGAGGTGGCTGGCAGCGATGGTGGTGGAGAGCTTCCAGCCGGTTTCATCGCGCATGGCCAGCCCTTGCCCCGCCAGCAAGGCGCGGATGCGGCGGGTGAGTGCACGGTTGTTGTCCACCAGCGCCACCAGCCCTTTGCCGGATGCGGCCTGCTGTTGCACGGCCTGCTGCACGCAGGCGGCGGCGCGCTGGGCCTCGTCTTCAGGGTCGCTGCAGAGGTGCCAGTCTGCCGCAGGTTGCGGTGTTTGTGCGGATGCGGCAATAATTTCTTGCCAGTCGATTTCGCATACGGTTTGCGGGTGTTGTTCACGCAATCGCTCGGCCAGCGCCAGCCCCAGCGGATCGTCATGCACGCCGCGTACCAGCACCAAGACTTGCACTTCGTTGCGCTCCAGGCTTTGCCACAGCGCATCGCTGGCGTAGCTGGCGTGCCCCGCCCAAGCCAGCGCCAGCGCCGTAACCAGTTGTTCCCAATGCAAGGCGGCCACTGGCTCGGTCTGCAAGGTCTGCTGCATCTGCGCCAGCCAGGCGGCGCGTTGTTCGGGCGCTTGCGCTGCGGCCAGCGGTGCGAGTTGCCAGGCGGCTTCCTGCAGACGGCTTTCCAGGCCAATGGGCGGGTTTGCGGCGCTGCGGGTTTGCACGAGCAGGCGCTGCGCGGTGAGCAGGTCGAGCGCAGCATCGAAGGTGATGTCTTGCGGCCCCGCTGCGAAGGGGTGCAGTCGCTGCGCCCAGCTTTGTGTGGTTTCAAACCGTGGCATCACGCCCATGCGGCCCGATGCTGCCCACTGCTGGCGGGCCACGGGCAGCAATTGCGCAAAGGGCAACAGTACGATGCTGCGCGCCGGGTCGGCGGCCGTGGCTTGCAGGTGCTGCTCCACGCGCGCGAGCGCGGCAGACCAGAATGTGTCAAAAACAGTCGGTGGTGCGCTCATACGGATACCGTATCTGCATCTGTGGCCCGGTGGCCGATATGCGCCGAAAGCGGGCCGGTATGCACGTCGGCCTGCTCCACCAGTGCGTCAAAACTTTCAGAAGCCAGCACCTGGTATTCCATGCAGCGGGCGCTGGCAATGGCGTCCAGCGGCACCACGCTGCGGCTCGGGTGGCACATCAATACATCGCCGTGCTGGCTGTTGTGCAGCCAGATGCCCAGCAGGCGCTGGTAGTGCTCGGCCGAAGCGTCAAAACCATAGACACCTGCCAGGGCGCGGTTGGTGGCGAATCCTTCCGCGCGGGCCATTTCGGCAAAGGTTTTGGCGCCCAGCCAGGCAATGATCTGCGCCTTCCACGCCACGGCAAACCCGGCGCGCAGCCAGCTTGCGCCCTGCAGGGCAGGCAAGGTGCAGCGTAACCAGGGGCGGGGCGATTCTGGCGGATAACGCCGCGCCAGTTCACCCAACAAAGCCTCACGCACCTGCGGCAACTGGTGCACGTGCTGGTGGCCGTCGACAAAGGCGGGCGGGCGCTGCATGGCGACCTCAAAAAGATCGAGTTGGCGCGTCACCTCGGCCGTGAGCCAGCGCGCATCGAGCATCTGGCAGTAGCTGCGCGCAATCAGCCCGCGCAAGCCGTATTTGCGCCCGCCTTGCAGCCGGGTTTCGCTCAGGTCAAAGTGCAGGCCCACATCGAGATGTTCTTCAGGCACCGTGCGCAACACGCGGGCGCCCTCGGCAAACGCCGGGCCATCGACCATGCAGCCCGTGGCGCCGATGCGGCGTTGCGCGGCCAATTCCAGCACGGCGGTGTTGATGCCTTCGTGCAGGCCGAAGTCGTCCACGCACACACACACGCAACGTTTGCGCGCAGCCATGCCCGCATGGGTCGCGCTGGCGGCGGATGTGCTGGCGTAGGAAGAAGGCACGGTCACTGGAGCGGGCAGAGGAAAAAAGGGGAAGGAGACAAGGCAGCAATACTGTAAGTTATCCAGTAGGGAGCGTGCCCGGTGGCACAATTGTGCGTTATTTCCACACGCTGCACGCGCAGCCGGTATCTGTGCCCAAGCAGCTTTTCGCCCACCCCATCGTCCGCTTCCTGGTTATTGGCAGCCTGGCTGCAGCCGTGCACTACGCAGTGGTGCGGGCGCTGGTGGAAACCGGGTTGTTGCGCCCGCTGACGGCCAATGTCATAGGCTGGCTGGTGGCCTTCTGGGTCTCGTTTTTTGGCCATTTACGCTGGACATTTACCCATCAGCAAGCCCCGGTCAAACAGGCTTTACCGCGGTTTTTTCTGCTCTCGGCTGTGGGCTTTGCCATCAACGAAGCGAGCTATGCGCTGGCCTTGCGCTTCATTGCCTGGCGCTACGACACCGTGCTGGTGCTGGTGCTGCTGGCGGTGGCGGTGATGACGTTTGTGGTCAGCAAGCTGTGGGCGTTTCGGCCTCGCAAATCCATTTGACGCCAGTCGTTGGCGCAGCGGATCAAGCGTTGTCTTGCTCTGGCGTATCGGTGTGGGCAGCCGGTGGGGAGCCGGGAGGGGGCAGTCCTTCTTCATGGGAAACGATGTAGATGGGGCGGCGTTTGACCTCTTCAAAGATCCGCGCAATGTATTCGCCCAGCACGCCGGTAAACACCATCTGCATGCCGAAAAACAGCAGCAGCAGGACCACAATCGTGCTCCAGCCAGAAACCTCGTTGCCCCAGAGCAGGTATTGGGCGACGACCCAGAGGCTGTAGAGAAAAGCCAGCACCGCAGACACCACGCCTGCCACGCTGATGAAACGCAGCGGCAAGGTGGAAAACGAGGTGAGGCCATCGATGGCGAAGTTCAGCAGCTTGAAAGCGCCAAAGGTGGAAGCGCCCATCTGGCGCGGCAGCGGCGTGTAGGGCAAGGCCACGGTGCGAAAGCCCACCCAGGCGTACAGCCCTTTCATGAAGCGGTTGCGCTCGGGCAGGCTGCGCAAGGCGTTGACGACCTTGCGGTCGAGCAAGCGAAAGTCGCCCGCATCGGGCGGCATCTCGAACCGTGCGCCCTTGTTGACGATGCGGTAAAACAGGTTCACGCCCATTTTCTTGAGCGCACCTTCGTCCGCGCGGTTTTCGCGCACGGCATACACCACTTCGGCGCCCTCGTACCAATGCGACAGCATGGACGGGATCAGATCAAGCGGGTGCTGCAAGTCGGCGTCGATGATGACCATGGCTGCGCCCCTGGCGGCATCCAGCCCGGCGGTAATGGCGGCCTCCTTGCCGAAATTGCGCGACAGGTGCCGCGCGCGCAAACCGGGCGTGTGCGCGGCCAGGCGACCCAGCACCGGCTCGCTGTCGTCCTTGCTGCCATCGTTGACGACGATGATCTCGAAGCTGTGCCCGATCTGCTGGAGTTTGGCCACGAGCGCCGGAATGAATACCTGCAAATTGGCGGCTTCGTTGTACGCCGGAACAATGCAGGACAGCAGCGGTTTTTCAGGAAAGGCGGAGGGGGGTGTGCTCATGCGCAAAGGGGGAACAAGGTGCGATGGGCAATGGTACAGGGCAAAAGGGGTGGTGGCTCAGCGTTGATTCACCCGTGCGATGGCTGCGCATGTAAAAACGCGCTGCAGATCCCGCAGGACTTGCAGCGCGCTTGGCCGCTGGTCATGCAGCGCCCGAAAGCGCCGCATGCAAGCGGGAGGGGCAGACCCTGTCAGGGGCGAACGCCCGACGGGAAAGGCCAGGCGGCCTGGGGGTTGAGCTGCGTCTGTGCAGACGGCTGGCTCCAGGTGGCAGGCGCCTTGACCGCTGTGGTGGGCACAGGCGCAGTTTTTGGAGCTGCTTT
>JAUNUE010000214.1 GCA_030538335.1 Allobrachymonas sp.
ACCCCCGCCCTCTCCCGCTTGCGGGAGAGGGAGTAAATCGGGCGCGGTTTGGCTCCCTCGCCCCTCTGGGGAGAGGGTTGGGGTGAGGGGCGCAGCGTCGCCATGGGAGGCTGCCTGCCCCCACCCCTGCTCTCCCCCAGCGGAGAAGGGAGAGAATCCGGGCAAATCCACATCGCCCACCACCAAATCCTTTTCTTCCGTGGCCACACCCACCACCGCAAACGGGCAACGCTCGCGTTCGCAGAAGGCGCGGAATTGCGGCAGGCTTTCGGGCGCAATCGCCAGCACGTAGCGCTCCTGGCTTTCGTTGCACCAGATTTCCTTGGGCGCCATGCCGGTTTCTTCCAGCGGCACGCGGCGCAGGTCAAAACGTGCGCCACTGCCTGCGTCGTTGACCAGTTCGGGGAAGGCGTTGCTCAAACCGCCCGCGCCTACATCATGAATCGCCAGGATGGGGTTTTGGCTGCCCAGCGCCCAGCAATGGTTGATAACCTCTTGCGCACGGCGCTGGATTTCGGGGTTGCCGCGCTGCACCGAATCAAAATCCAGGTGTGCCGCATTGGCACCGCTGCTCATGGAGCTGGCCGCGCCACCACCCATGCCGATGCGCATGCCGGGGCCACCGAGTTGCACCAACAGCGTGCCGGGCGGGAACGGAATTTTGTGCGTAAGCGCAGCATCAATCGTGCCCAGGCCGCCCGCAATCATGATCGGCTTGTGGTAGCCGAGTTGACGTGTTTCTTCGCCTTGCGCAGTCTGCGCGGCCACGGTCTGCTCGTATTCGCGGAAGTAGCCGAGCAGGTTCGGGCGGCCAAATTCATTGTTGAATGCTGCGCCGCCCAGCGGCCCTTCGATCATGATCTGCAAAGGACTGGCAATGTGTTCAGGCTTGCCGCCGGGTTCGTCACTGCTGCCATCCCACAATTTCGATACGGTAAAGCCCGTCAACCCCGCCTTGGGACGGCTGCCGCGTCCGGTAGCGCCTTCGTCCCGAATCTCGCCACCCGCACCTGTGGCCGCACCCGGAAACGGCGAAATCGCCGTGGGGTGGTTGTGCGTTTCGACCTTCATCAGCACGTGCTGTTGCACCTCTTGCGCGGTGTAGCTCATGCCGTAGCAGGTGTCGCGGCTGGCGGTGAAGCGCTGGCTGGTGTGCCCCTGCATGATGGCCGAGTTGTCGCTGTAGGCCACCACCGTGTGCTGGGGCGAAACCGCCTCGGTGTTGCGGATCATGCCGAACAGGCTTTTGTCCTGTTTTTCGCCGTCGATCGTGAATTCGGCGTTGAAAATCTTGTGGCGGCAATGCTCGCTGTTGGCCTGCGCGAACATCATCAGCTCCACATCGGTGGGGTTGCGCTGCAACTTGCCAAAGGCTGTAACGAGGTAGTCGATTTCATCATCGGCCAGCGCCAAGCCCCAGTCTTTATTGGCTTTTTCCAGCGCTGCCTTGCCGCCGCCCAGCACATCGACATATTCCATCGGCACGGGTTCAAGGTGCGTGAACAGTTCCTTGGCGGCATCCAGCGAGGGCAACACGCTTTCGGTCATGCGGTCGTGCAGCAGTGCGGCAATGGCGCTGCGCTGGTCGGCATTAAGGCGTGTGCCATGCAGAAAATATTCGGTGCCGCGCTCGATGCGGCGCACACCCGCTTCTTCGCTCAAGCCGCAGTTGCGCGCAATATCGGTGGCCTTGCTAGCCCAAGGCGACACGGTGCCGATGCGCGGCGTGATGACAATGGCATTGTCTGCATCGGCCTGCCCACTGTCGGCATCGCCATAGGTCAGCAGCTCCTGCAGTTTTTGCTGGCTGGCGGCATCGAGCGTATCGTCACTTTCGACCCAATGGACGAAACGGGCGCTGATTGTTTTAACGCCGGGAGCGATGCGCTGGATCTGCGCCAGCAGTTGCTGGCTGCGGAAAGGGGTCAGGGCGTTGCCGCCTTCAAAAGTGGTAAGTTGGGTAGACATGCAAAGGCGCAGGCAAAGGGTGCCGCTGAAGGGAATTGGCCGAAACAACAAGGCACGCCGGCACACATGTGCCGGGGCAGCAGCAATTGTAAGTCGGTGGGCCGCTCTTAGAGCCTGTTTACGATCTCCCCGCAGGATGCGCACAGAGCCAAAACCGTGTCATTGCGAGGAGCGCAAAGCGCGACGCGGCAATCTTGTGGCATGGCCGGGAAACAATCAGATTGCCACGCCGCCTGCGGTTTGCGTACCAGGTTCGCAGCTTTTCGAAGCGCAACGCACCTCACGCGGAGATCGTGAACAGACTTTTGCAGCACCGACCTTTCAGACCGAAAGCGCCACCCAGCGGGTTTGCTGCGTATCCTGATTGGTAATGGCATGTACCCCAATGCGCTGGTCAAACACCGCTTCCAGCGCCCGGTGCGTGGCGGTTTCGCGGCTGCCCCCGCTGTGGATCAACTGGCCTTGCTGCAGGATCAGCATATGGTCGCTCATCAACGCCACATTCAGCTCGTGCAGCACGCTGACCACGGTTTTGCCCTGCGCCACCAGCGCCTGCACGGTGGCGATCCAGTCGGCCTGGTGCGGCGGGTCGAGGTGCATCAGGGGTTCGTCCATCAGCAACAGGTCGGCATTTGTCGCCAGTGTGCGCGCCAGCAGCACGCGCTGGCGCTCGCCGCCGGAAAGCTCGCCCAAAGGCCGGTCGCGCCAGGGCCAGGCGCGCATGGTGTGCAGGGCCTGTTCCACCGCACGAACATCCGCCGCCGAAGGCATGGCCAGCCAGCCCTGGTGCGGCAAACGGCCCAGCATGACGACATCCCACACACGCAAGTCTGGCGCGGCCTCTTCGCTCTGGCCCAGCCAGGCCATCTGGCGCGCACGCTGGCGGGTTGAAAGCACATGCAAGGGTTGGCCCCGCCAATGCACTTCACCCGCCTGAGGTTGCGCGGCCGTATCGTGCGGCAACAAGCCCGCCAGGGCGCGCAGCAGGGTCGATTTGCCCGCGCCGTTGGGGCCGACAATGGCTGTCCATTGCGCAGCAGGAATGTTGACATCCACACCGCGCAAGACAGGCGTGGCTCCCAAACGCACATGCAATCCGTGTACCTGTACGGCAAATTCTGCAGGAGAAGAAACGATGGAAGGGGCTGCAACCGGCATCAGCTTCCCCTGAAGCGCGGGCTGCGGTGCATGAGCCACAGCAGGTAGCTGCCACCCAGTACTGCGGTAAGCACGCCAGTGGGCAACTCCTGCGGAGCAATCGCCC
>JAUNUE010000215.1 GCA_030538335.1 Allobrachymonas sp.
GTTCAAGATGGCGCCGCTGCACCACCATTTCGAGAAGATAGGCTGGCGCGAAACACAGGTCGTGATTCGTTTCTGGATCATCACCATGCTGCTGTGCCTGGCGGGTCTTGCCACGCTGAAGCTGAGGTAAACGCGATGCAGACCACCTTGCAACAGCAACACGTTTTGATCCTCGGCCTGGGCCTGTCGGGCCTGGCGATGGCGCGCTGGTGCGCGCGCTGTGGCGCGCGCGTGACCGTGGCCGACAGCCGCACCGAGCCGCCGCAACTGGCTACCCTGCGGCACGATGTGCCTGACGCGCGTTTTGTCAACGCCACCTTCGATGCGGCGTTGCTGCAAGACCAGGTGCGCGCCGTGTTTGCCAGCCCCGGCCTGAAGCCTGCCGATACGCACGCCGTGCTGGATGCCGCGCACAACCAGGGTTTGTGGACAGGCGGAGAACTGGATCTGTTCGTGCATGCGCTCGAGGCGCTCAAGGAGGAGCGCGGCTACGCGCCGCACATCCTCGGCATTACCGGCACCAACGGCAAGACCACGGTCACGTCGCTGACGGGCAAGCTGCTGGAGCGCGCCGGGCACAGCGTGGCGGTGGCGGGCAATATCGGCCCGACCCTGCTCGACACCGTGGGCGAAAAACTCGATGGCGATGCGCTGCCGCAAAGCTGGGTGCTGGAACTTTCGAGCTTTCAGTTGTACAACAGTACGGCGTTCGAGCCTACGGCTGCAACCCTGCTCAATCTCACGCAAGACCATCTCGACTGGCACCGCGATATGGCTGATTACCTGGCGGCCAAAACACGGGTGTTTGGCAAGCAGGGTACGCCTGTGCTCAACCGTGATGATGCCGCGGTGATGGCGCTGCTGCCGCAATTGCAGGCCACACAGACGCCGGAAACCGACGCCAAGCCGCGTGGCAAAAAAGCCGCGGCCAAAGCCCCGGCCCGGCGCTGGATCAGCTTTGGTGCGAATGTGCCGCAGCGCCAGGGCGACTACGGCATCGAGATGGTGGACGGCATGGCCTGGCTGGTGCGTGCGATGGAAGACGAAGCCCACCTCCGCAGCACGCGCAAAACCGAATCGGCAGCGCCTGTGCCGGTGCAACTGCAGCGCCTCATGCCCGCAGACGCCTTGCGCATCCGGGGCCGCCACAACGCCTGCAATGCGCTGGCGGCACTGGCGTTGGCGACCGAAGCCGGTGCTGCATTGGCACCCATGCTCTACGGCCTGCGCGAATACCGCGGCGAGCCGCACCGTGTGGAGCCGATCGGCGTGATCGATGGTGTGGAATATTTTGACGACAGCAAGGGCACCAATGTGGGAGCCACGCTGGCCGCCTTGCAGGGTCTGGGCGTGGAGCGCAAGCTGGTGGTGATTCTGGGCGGCGAAGGCAAGGGGCAGGACTTTGCGCCGTTGTTGCCTGCCGTGCGCAACTACTGCCGTGCTGTGGTGCTGATCGGGCGCGATGCGGCGTTGATTGAGACTTCGTTGGCCGATGCAGGAGCGCCTTTGCTGCATGCCGCCTCGTTGCAGGATGCCGTGACAGTGGCGGCAGAAAAAGCCCAGGCAGGTGATGCCGTATTGCTGTCGCCTGCTTGCGCCAGCTTTGACATGTTCCGCGATTATGTGCACCGGGCAGAGGCTTTCCGCGCTGCTGTGGTGCAGCGGGCAGAAGAACGCGGTCTGGTGCTGGAGGGTAGCGCATGAGCGCCGTATTGCCTGAACCGCATTCCACTCCGCAAAAAACGGGCTGGTTCCAGCGCCTGCGCGCACGCTGGCAGCGCAATGACGACGCCTTGCCGGTGCGCATGCCCTTGCCTGGTGGCGAGCGCAGCCAGTCGCCCACCATGCCGTTGTCGCAACTGGGCATTGACCAATGGCTGCTGTGGTGCCTGGTCATTTTGCTGTTGTGGGGCTTGGTGATGGTGTATTCGGCGTCCATTGCCATGCCCGACAACCCGCGCTTTGCCAAATACGCGCCTACGCATTTTTTGAGCCGCCATGTGTTTGCCATGCTGCTGGGCAGCGTCATGGCCATACTGGCTTTCCAGGTACCGATGCGCTGGTGGGAAAAAGGCGCGCCGTGGCTGTTCATGGGCTCCATCGCCTTGCTGGTAGTGGTGCTGGTGCCCGGCATTGGCAAAGGGGTGAACGGCGCGCGGCGTTGGCTCAATCTGGGGTTGATCAATTTTCAGCCGTCGGAACTGGCCAAACTCGCCACTGTTCTGTATGCGTCAGACTATATCCGGCGCAAGATGGAGGTGCAGGAAAAAATCGTCCACATGGGCGATATCGAGCGCTTCATCCGCGCCGTGGCGCCCATGGCGCTAGCCGTGGCGGTGGTGGGTGCGCTGTTGCTGGCCGAGCCGGATATGGGCGCCTTTCTTGTGATTGCCGTCATTGCCATGGGCATTCTGTTTCTGGGTGGCGTGAATGCGCGCATGTTCAGCTTGATTGCCGTGATCTTGGTGGCGGTGTTTGCCCTCATCATCGGCATGTCGCCTTTCAGGCGTGAGCGCATTTTTGCCTATCTTGACCCGTGGAGCGCCGAGCACGCGCTGGGCCGTGGCTACCAGTTGTCGCACGCACTCATTGCCGTGGGCCGCGGCGAATGGTTTGGCGTGGGGCTGGGTGGCAGCATTGAAAAACTGCACTGGTTGCCCGAAGCGCATACCGATTTTCTGCTGGCCGTGATTGGTGAGGAATTCGGTTTTGTCGGCCTGCTGCTGCTGATCATCCTGTTCTTCTGGATCGTGCGTCGCATTGTCGAAATTGGTCGCCAGGCGATTTCTCTGGAGCGCACGTTCTCGGGTCTGGTGGCGCAGGGCGTGGGCTTGTGGATTGGTTTTCAGGCCTTCATCAATATCGGCGTGAACCTGGGTGCTTTGCCCACCAAGGGTTTGACACTGCCGCTGATGAGCTATGGCGGTTCGGCTTTGCTGCTCAATCTGATCGCTTTGGCGATTGTCATGCGGGTCGATTACGAAAACCGCCTGTTGATGCGAAAGGGCAGCCTGTGAACGCCCCTTTGCACAAAACCGCATTGGTCATGGCCGGAGGCACGGGGGGGCACATCTTCCCCGGCCTGGCGGTGGCGCGTGCCTTGCGTGAGCAGGGCTGGGGTGTGCACTGGCTGGGTGCGCCCGAAAGCATGGAAAGCCGCATCGTGCCGCCTGAAGGTTTTGCGTTTGAGTCCGTGGCTTTTGGCGGCGTGCGCGGCAAAGGGCTGGC
>JAUNUE010000002.1 GCA_030538335.1 Allobrachymonas sp.
CGGCCAGCGCCACGGTGGTGTCGCAACGGTCCTTGAACAGGGCGCACAGGGCGGGCAGGCGATCGTCACTGGCAATGCCGCGTTGTTGCAGTTGCGCGGCGACCAGCGGTGCCAATGCGGCATCGTCCATGGTTTTCAAATGCTGGCCGTTGACCCAGCGCAGCTTGGCCTCGTCAAACTGTGCGGCGCTTTTGCCCAGATGGTCGAGGTCAAACCATTGCAGAAACTGTTCGCGCGAAAAGATTTCATCGTCGCCGTGGCTCCAGCCCAGACGTGCCAGGTAGTTGACCATCGCATCGGGCAGAAAACCTTCGTCGCGGTACTGCGTCACGGCCTTGGCGCCGTTGCGCTTGCTCATCTTCTCGCCCTGTTCGTTGAGCACCGTGGGCAGGTGCGCGTACACGGGCGGCTCTTTGCCCAAGGCGCGGAAAATGTTGATCTGGCGCGGTGTGTTGTTGACGTGGTCGTCGCCGCGGATCACGTGGGTGATGGCCATGTCGATGTCGTCCACCACCACGCAGAAGTTGTAGGTGGGCGTGCCGTCCGGTCGGGCGATGACCAGGTCGTCGAGTTCGGCATTGCTGATTTCGATCCGGCCCTTGACCTTGTCGTCCCAGGCAACAACGCCATCGATCGGATTCTTGAAGCGCCACACGGGCTGCACGCCTTCGGGCACGGGTGGCAAGGTTTTGCCCGGCTCAGGCCGCCAGGTGCCGTTGTAGCGCGGCTTTTCTTTCGCGGCCATTTGCTGTTCGCGCAAGGCGTCGAGTTCGGCCACGCTCATGTAGCAAGGGTAGGCCAGGCCCTGTTCCTGCATCTGCGCCAGCACTTCCTTGTAGCGCGCCATGCGCTGCATCTGGTAGAACGGCCCTTCATCGGGCTGCATGCCCAGCCATTGCATGCCTTCAAGGATCACATCGACGGCGGCCTGGGTGGAGCGTTCCTGGTCGGTGTCTTCAATGCGCAGGATGAACACGCCATCGTTGGCGTGGGCAAAGGCCCAAGGGTAAAGCGCCGAGCGGATGTTGCCGAGGTGGATAAAGCCTGTGGGCGAGGGGGCAAAGCGGGTGCGGATGGGGGTCATGGAAGGAATGGTACTTCTGGAATGGGTGCTGGTGTGGGTATGCGGTGAGACTGGTGGCGAAAAGATAGAGGGACGTCTGTAAGTTGGAACCGCCGAAGGCGATTCCGACGGTATGCGACTCCTGCATCGCAGCATTCGGCAGAATTTCCTGCGGAGGTTCTGCCCTACATGCTGGGGTGAAAACAGCGGCCATCAAGCCAAGGCAGCCAGACCTCGCGCCAGATCGGCTTTCAAATCGTCGATATGCTCCAGCCCCACAGCCACGCGCAGCAGGCCTTGCACAATGCCTGCGGCCTGGCGTTGCTCTTCGGTGAGGCGTCCGTGCGAGGTACTGGCCGGGTGCGACAGGGTGGTTTTCACGTCGCCCAGATTGGTGGTGAGGCTGCACAGCCGCGCCTGGTTGAGCACGGCAAAGGCACGCTCACGGCCTTGCTCCAGGCTGTTGGCACGCAGCGTGAAGGCAACCACAGCACCACCCACGCCGCCTTGCTGGCGCATGGCCAGTTCGTGTTGCGGATGCGAGGGCAGGCCGGGGTACCACACGCGTTCGACTTGCGGTTGTTGCTCCAGCCACTGCGCCAGTTGCAGCGCGTTGGCACTTTGCGCCTTGATCCGTATCGCCAATGTTTCCAGCCCCTTGAGCACCACCCAGGCATTGAAGGGCGACAGCACCATGCCGGCCACGCGGATCAGCGGCAGGAAGGTTTCGTTCACCAGCTTGTGGCTGGCGCACAAGGCGCCTGCCATCACACGGCCCTGGCCGTCGAGGTATTTGGTGCCGGAGTGGATCACGATGTCTGCGCCCATTTCCATCGGGCGCTGCAGGATGGGTGTGGCAAAGCAGTTGTCCACGGCGAGCAGGGCGCCTGCCTTGTGGGCAATGTCGGCCAGTGCGGCAATGTCGCACAGATCGGTCAGGGGGTTGGTGGGTGTTTCGGCAAACAGCAACCGTGTATTGGGGCGCACGGCGGCTTGCCAGGCAGCCGTATCGGTCTGCGAAACAAAGGTGGTTTCCACGCCAAAGCGCGCCATATCGGTGCCGATGAGCTTGATGGTCGAGCCAAACATCGAGCGCGAACACACGACATGGTCGCCCGCCTTGAGCAGCCCCAGGCACATCAACAGCACGGCCGACATGCCGGTTGCCGTGGCGATGCAGGCCTCGGCGCCTTCAAGCGCGGCCAGGCGCTGCTCGAAACTCGTCACCGTCGGGTTGCCTGTGCGTGTGTAGGTGTAGCCATCGGCCGGGTGGGCAAAGTTGTGCGCCGAGGTTTCGGCATCGGGCTGCACAAAGCTGCTGGTGAGGTAGAGCGCCTCGGAGTGCTCGCCATACTGGCTGCGCGGCAGGGCCTGGCGCACGGCCAGCGTTTCGGGGTGCCAGGAGGGGGTGTTGGAATCGGCCATGGTGAGGATGTGGTTGAAAAAATTGTTGGATCAGGCGGCAGCCTGGTCCGTCTCGGTGTTTTTGGGGCGCTCCTGGTGCAGGCGCTCGATGTCGTTGCTGGTGATGTCCCCGGTGACGTAGACGCCATCAAAACAGGAGGCATCGACATTGCGGATGGCCGGGTTCAGTTCGGTGATCACGCCTTTCAGGGCGTCTAGATCCTGGTAGATGAGGGCGTCGCAGCCGATCAACTGGCGAATCTCTTCGACGCTGCGGCCATGCGCCACCAGGTCTTGCTGCGTCGGCATGTCAATGCCGTAGACGTTGGCGTAGCGCACGGGCGGCGCTGCGCTGGCGAGAAACACCTTGCGGGCGCCCGCGTCGCGCGCCATCTGCACAATTTCCTTGCTGGTGGTGCCACGCACGATGGAGTCATCGACCAGCAGCACGTTCTTGTCCTTGAATTCGCTGGTCACAGCGTTGAGCTTTTGCCGCACCGATTTTTTGCGTACCGATTGCCCCGGCATGATGAAGGTGCGCCCCACATAACGGTTTTTGACGAAACCTTCGCGGTAGGGAATGCCGAGTTTTTGCGCCAGTTGCATGGCGCTGGGACGGCTTGATTCGGGCACAGGGATGATGGCGTCGATCTGGTCGGGCGGCACGGTAGACACCACGCGCTTGGCCAGCGTTTCGCCCATCTTGAGCCGCGCCTGGTACACCGAAATGGTGTTCATGGTTGAGTCGGGCCGGGCCAGATACACGTATTCAAACAGGCAGGGGTTGAGCACCGGGTGCTCGGCGCACTGCTCGCTGTGTACCTGGCCGTCAAGGCTGATGAAAACCGCCTCGCCGGGAGCCACATCGCGCTCAAATGGCACACCCAGGCCATCGAGTGCCACCGATTCGCTGGCCAACATGGCCGCACCATCGGCATTGCGGCCCAGGCACAGCGGGCGGATGCCAAACGGATCGCGAAACGCCAGCAGGCCATAGCCTGCGATCATCGCGATCACGGCATACGAACCTTTGAGGCGTTGGTGCACGGCGCGCACGGCGCGGAACATGTCGTCTACTTCGAGCTTCTGGCCGTTGCTGGCGCGTGCAATCTCGTGCGCCAATACATTGAGCAGCACTTCGGAGTCGCTCTCGGTATTGGTGTGGCGGTGGTCGGTGTGGGCCAGCTCTTCGCGCAGCGCCTGCGCATTGGTCAGGTTGCCGTTGTGCACCATGATGATGCCGAACGGTGCATTCACGTAAAACGGCTGCGCCTCTTCTTCGCTGGCTGCGCTGCCTGCCGTGGGGTAGCGTACCTGGCCCAGGCCGCAGGTGCCGGGCAGCGCCCGCATATTGCGCGTGCGAAACACATCGCGCACCATGCCTTTGGCCTTGTACATGTAGAACTTGCGGTCTTGCTGCGTGGCAATGCCCGCGGCGTCTTGCCCGCGGTGCTGCAACAGCAGCAGGGCGTCATACAACAACTGGTTGACCTGTTCCTTGTGTACCAGGGCGACGATTCCACACATTTTCAGATCTGCCTTTCAAACTTCCATATCAAGCCAATGGGCCACGCAGCGCAGGCGGTAGCCATTGCTGAATCGACGCGGGCAGCACCGGCGCCATCGACCGCAAGGAACCGTCGAGCCACGGCGCAGCCTGCGACGTGCGCCACCAGGCGCCTTCGTGCAAGGGTGTGAGCCACACCACCACCGTTACCACCCACAATATCAGAACCGCGCGCAGCAGGCCAAACCCCATGCCAAGGATGCGATCAAAAGGCCGCAACCCGGCTTTTTTCAGCCCGGCACGCACGGCAGAAGCCAGCAAGCCCAGCAGCAGCAAGGTCACGATGAAGACCATGATGAAGGTCAACACATGCCGGGCGCCGCCGTTGTCGGCCAGCCACTCGCGTGGCCATAATGGAGCCACCAGTGCGCTACCCCATTGCGCGGCAAAAAACGCGCCTGCCCAAGCGGCCAGCGACAACACCTCAAACGCAAAACCGCGCCAGATGCCAATGATGCAGGAAAAACCCAGCACCAGCAGGCACACGGTGTCGAACAGGCCCAAGCCTGCCATCATGCGGATTGCCTTTCGCTCACAATTGGTACGTGGATACGGGCAGACCGAGGGCGCGCACCTTGGCGGCGGCCTGATCCATCTGGGCGCGGGTAGCAAAAGGACCCAGGCGCACGCGGGTGACCGGCTTGCCGTTGGCCGTAACGTTTTGCGTATAGCTGTTCAATCCGGCCTTGCCAAGACGCTGCCGCACGCTGGCAACGGTGGCAGCATCTGCATACGCACCGACCTGAACGACGAAGCGCCCCTCTTCTGCAGGTTTTGGGGTGGCAGCGGGCTTGGCTGTGGCTTTGGGTTTTTCTGCTGCAGGTCTGGCTGTTTGCTCCTGCGCCTGGCGCTGGGCAATCAGTTCATCCAGATTTCCAGGTGCCTTTTGCGTTGCGACCGGTTTAGGGGGCGCTGGAGCAGGTTTGGCAGGCGCCTCCGGTTTTGCTGTGGGCACCGGTTCAGCCACCGCAGCGGGTTGGGGCTGGGGCTTTTCTTCGGGTTCCTTGGGTGCCGGAGCAGGGGGAGCGGCAGATGGCGGCACTGCCGGTGTGGGCGCAGGGGCCGTATGGGCGATCGGCGCAGGCGCAGGGGTCACCGGCACGGGGGCTGGATCGGCGGCAGCAACGGTAGTGGCCTGTTCGCCGATGCTGATGGGCACGTTCTGGGCCACCACAGGCGGTTTGGCGTCAAACAACCAGGGCAGGCCCAGCACTGCAGCAATCACCAGAATGGTGGCGCCAATCAAGCGGTGGCGGGCGCGGCGGCGCACCGGGTCGACATACGACGGAGCCGTATCAGCCCCGGAGCCGGTGTCGTCTTGGGAAGAAGGGGAAGCGCGTTTTTTGAAGAGAGCCATGCCACAAACAGCCAGGCAAAAAGTCAGTTGGAGCTTGCGTGAGGAGCCGACAAGCGTGGCAGCCCCTGTTCCAGGACCGCCCCCACTGTGTAAAAAGAGCCAAACACCACAATTCTATCAGCCGGGGTGGCGGCTGCGAGGGCTGCCTGCAGGGCTTCAGGCGGGCTGGCAAAGGTCTGGCTGCTGCTTTCGGTCAGCTTGGCCGGGCTTTGCGCCTTGATGGCCTGCCACTGCGCTTGCAGGTCTGCAGCTTTGGCCGCACGTGGCGTGGGCAGGTCGGTGAAATACCAGTGGTCAATCACAGGGTACAGGCGTTGCAGCATGTCACCCAGGTCTTTGTCCTGCATGGCACCGAATACAGCATGTGTCGCCGGATAAAAACCCATGCTGTCGAGGTTGGCCACCAGCGCCGCGACCGAATGGGGGTTGTGCGCCACATCGAGGATCAGCGTGGGTTTGCCGGGCACGATCTGGAAGCGCCCGGCCAGTTCCACCTGCGCCAGCCCGGCGCGCACGTCTTGCGCCGCCACGGGCAGCCGCGTATGCATGGCCGCCACGGCTGCCAACACGCCTGCTGCGTTGACAAGCTGGTTGGCGCCGCGCAGCCCCGGCCACGCCAGGCCGCTGTAGCGCCGCCCGCGGCCTGACCAGCCCCATTGCTGGCGGTCGCCTTCCATCACAAAATCCTGGCCGTGCAGCCACAGGTCGGCTCCCATCGCCTGTGCGTGGTCGGCCAGCGCCTGCGGCGGCCGTGGGTCGCTGACGATAGCGGGTTTGCCGGGCCGCATGATGCCGGCCTTTTCTTGCGCAATGGCTTCGCGCGTGTCACCCAGAAATTCGGTATGGTCGATGTCGATGCTGGTGATGATGGCGCAATCGGTATCGATCAGGTTCACGGCGTCCAGCCGCCCGCCCAGGCCCACTTCGAGTATCACCAGATCGGGTTTGGCGCTGGCGAGGCAGTCAAGAATGGCCAGTGTGGTGAATTCAAAATACGTCAGTTCCGTATCGCCACGCGCCTGCTCCACGGCAGCAAAGTGCTGCGCCAGCACGGCGTCATCGACCGGCTCGTTGTTGATTTTGCAGCGTTCGCTGAAGCGCACCAGATGGGGCGAGGTGAACAGCCCGGTGCGGTACCCGGCGCGGCGGTACACGCTTTCGAGCATGGCGCAGGTCGAGCCTTTGCCATTGGTGCCCGCCACCGTAAACACCGGGCAGGCAAACTGCACGCCCGCGCCGCCATGCATGCGGCTGGCTACGCTGCGCAAGCGTTCAAGGCCGAGTTCTATGCCTTGTATACCTTTGGGATGGAGCTGTTCGCAAAAAGCCAGCCACTCATCCAGCGTGGCGGGCAGGGGATGTTTGTTCATGGAGGTATTGTGCGGGAAAAGGAATGCACTGGCATCGCAAACCGCTTCCTGATCCCACATAATGCAGGCATGACTCTTACTGTTTACGGCATTGCCAACTGCGATACGGTCAAGAAGGCGCGCGCTTGGTTGCAGGAGCAGGGTGTGGCCTATGAATGGCACGATTTCAAGAAGCAGGGCGTGCCCGAAGCCGCCTTGCAAGAATGGATCAAGCACTTGGGCCATGAGGTTTTGCTCAACCGCAAAGGCACCACCTGGCGCAAGCTGGATGCGGCCACGCAGGCCGCTGTGGTTGATGCCGCCACTGCAGCCGAGTTGATGCGCGCACAGCCCAGCGTCATCAAACGCCCGGTGGTGGATTGGGGGCAGGGGCGGATCACGGCAGGGTTTGATCCGCAGCATTGGCAGCAGTTGCTATCGCAGTCCCACTGATTCACCAACGAAACAGGCTGCCATGGACACCCTTCTGCTTTCCGCCTGGCAGTACATCACGCTGCATTGGCGTGGCTTGCTGGGTACCTTGTGGCTGGTGCTGGGCATTTATCTGGCCGTGCGCATCACCTTGCAACGCCGTGCGCCTGCAGCCACCATGGCGTGGGTGCTGGCGCTGTCGTTGATTTCGCCGGTAGGTATCGTGATTTACCACTTCTTCGGCCCGCAAAAGGTCAAGCGGCAAAGCCTGCGCCGAATCAGCAGCCAGGCCCGCTTGCGTTCGCGCTACGACATGCGGCGCGTGCTGGTTGAAGACCCTGAGCTGCCCGATTGGGCCTTGCAGCACAGCCAGATGATAGACGCCAGTTGCGGCATACCCCCATCGAATTGCAAAGCGGTGGATGTGATCAATGGTGGCGGTGCAACCCTGCAGGCCATCGTCCAGCAAATCAGCATGGCGCGGTTCCATGTGCATCTTGAATACTACATTTTTGCCGCCGACCAGACGGGTGAACAACTGATCGATGCGCTGGTCGCGGCTTTGCAGCGGGGCGTGAAGGTACGTTTGTTGGTGGACGATGTGGGCTCTGCCGACTTTGTGGGCCGCAAGGGCCGGGACTTGCGTGAACGTTTCATTGCTGCGGGCGGCGAGCTGGCGATTTTTCATCCCACACGTTTTGACGTGTTCTGGCGCCCGATGCTGAATCTGCGCACCCACCGCAAGATCGTCGTGTGCGATGGCTGGGTAGGGTTTACGGGCGGCATCAATATCACCGATACCGAAAACGAAATCCTGTTTCCTGAAACGTCTTACCGCGACACGCATCTGCGCATGGAAGGCTCGGCCGTGCGATGGTTGCAGTACGTGTTTCTGGAAGACTGGGCCTACGCCACCGACCAGCATGCGTTTGAACCCGAAATTTTTGCGGCTGCCACCGGGGTGTGTGGCGAGCATGCGGTGCACGTGGTGGCCTCCGGCCCCGACAGCAGTGGCCAGGCGATTCACCACAGTGTGCTGCACGCCATCAACATTGCGCAGCAACGTGTGTGGCTCACAACTCCTTATTTCGTACCCACCGAACCGACCTGGTACGCGCTGCTCAACGCGGCCTTGCGCGGCATCGACGTCAAGATACTGGTGCCCGAGCGCAGCGATTCGTACTGGGTCACGATGGCGGCGCGCTCGTATTTCAAAAACCTGTACGACGCAGGCGCCGAGGTCTATGCGTACAGGGGGCCGATGCTGCACGCCAAGACGCTGATCGTGGATGACAACTACAGCATGGTCGGTTCGGCAAACTTCGACAACCGCAGCTTCCTGCTGAACTTTGAAGTGTGCGTGGTGCTGTACAGCGAAGATCTGACGAAAAAACTGGCCGACATGTTCGTGCAGGATTTGTTCAAGGCGAACAGGATCGATTGCCTCCCCGAGAAGAAGCCGTGGTACGAGACGCTGGCCGAATCGGTGGCACGGCTGTTTTCGCCCTTGTTGTAAAGGAGTTCCCATGTTGACCGTTTGCCCCGCCTGCGGCGCCAAAAATCGCATCGACCCGCAAACCATCGGCCAGCCCGGCAAGGCCATCCATTGCGGGCGGTGTCAGCAAGAGCTGCTCACGGGTGAACCGGTTGAATTGCACGACGGCAATTTCCAGGCTTTCATCAAAGGCAACGAATTACCTGTGGTGGTTGATTTCTGGGCACCGTGGTGCGGGCCGTGCCGCATGATGGCGCCACAGTTTGCGCAGGCCGCACAGGCGATGCGGCAGGTGGTGTTTGCCAAGCTCAATACCGAAGACCACCCCCAGACGGGCGGCGCGTTGGGCATCCGCAGCATTCCCACCCTGGTGCTGTACCGGGGCGGCAAAGAAGTGGCACGCACCAGCGGCACCATGTCGGCAGCGCAACTGCAGGGTTGGATTCAAGCCAGTATCTGATGCTTGCCATTGCAGAATTTGAACAAACACCCCATTGATTGTTACGCGAAGTAGTATTTGCATCTTCTTCGCGGGCTTTGTAGCAATTGCAGCCGCGGCACGGATGCGTGCCAGTACACTGCGCCCGCATGGAAAACCTCTTGCAAACCCTGATGCAAACGCTGGCGCTGCCCGAATTCGGGCTGAGCACGGTGTTTGTCATCGCCTTTCTCTCGGCCACACTTTTGCCCATAGGCTCGGAAGCGGCGGTGTATGGGCTGATTGTGCTCAACCCCAGCCTGTTCTGGCCGACCATGCTGGTCGCCACCATCGGCAATACGCTGGGCGGTGCCGTGAGCTGGTGGATGGGGTTGGGTGCGCAAAAGGCGGTAGAAAAGATGCGCAAGAGCGACACCGAATTGCGTGCCCTGGCCTGGCTGGAGCGGTTTGGCCCCAAGGCCTGCTTTTTGTCATTCCTGCCGGTGATTGGTGACCCGCTTTGCGCTGTGGCCGGTTGGCTCAAGCTGCCGTTCTGGCGGTGTGTGGCGTGGATGGCCGTCGGCAAATTCCTGCGCTACGTGGTGATGACGGCCTTGCTGCTGTGGGTGTTGCCGCCCGAGTGGGTGGCGAAGGTGCTCAAGTCCGCCTGATATGCAAACCGGCTTGCATTTGCCGTGAAAACCCATAAAAAAGCCCGCGGCACATCGCCACGGACTTTTACATGCGAATGACCAGTTCGAGGTCTTATTTGGTAGCCAGCTTCCAGTTGCCACCTGCGCCGTCGCCCTTTTTGTCACCGGCTTTGCTGTCTTGCGCATAGTAGTACAGCGGCTGGCCCTTGTAGGTCCACTGGCGGGTGCTGTCCATGCGGATGATCAGGCCGAAATCGCCTTCAGGGCGGGTGTTGACGCCCGTTACCGCGGCAGGCCAATTCTTTGCGCAAGCGTCGTAGCATTCAGAGACGCCTTCGCCCTTTTTGTCTTTGCTGTACACGTACAGGGGCAGGCCGCCATTGCCGGTAATGGTGTTGTTGGCGGCGATTTTGGGCGCCGGGCCTTCGCGGCTGACGCTGGCGCCAGTGCCACCTGTAGAGGCGCAGGCAGAGATCAAAACAGCAGAGCCGATCAGGCCCAGGGTGGTGAGGATGCGCATGGATGAACTCCTGTTGGGGAATGTAAAAACCGCAACAGCTTATGCCTCGAATATGTCAAATATATGTCGAGCCGGAGGCGCTGCTCCCGGTGTCACGTCAGCGCTGGCGGTGTTTCATGGCGCGCTCCACCTCACGCTTGCCTTCGCGGTCCTTGATGGTGTCGCGCTTGTCGTATTCGGCTTTGCCTTTGGCCAGGGCAATTTCGCATTTGACCATGCCGTTTTTCCAGTGCAGATTCAGCGGCACCAGCGTGTAGCCTTTTTGCTCGACCTTGCCGATCAGGCGGCGGATTTCTTCCTTGTGCATCAGCAGTTTCTTGGTGCGTGTGGCATCGGTGCTGATGTGGGTGGAGGCGGTTTTCAACGGGTTGATCTGGCAGCCGATCAAAAACAATTCGCCATCGCGGATCACGACATAGCCATCCGTCAGTTGCACCTTGCCTTCGCGCAGCGCCTTGACCTCCCAGCCGTGCAGCACCATGCCGGCCTCGTACTTTTCTTCAAAGAAATAGTTGAAGGCGGCTTTTTTGTTGTCGGCAATGCGGGCAGGAGCCTGGGGTTTTTTCGTGGCCATGCAGGAGACGTGTGCTTTTTGTGCACAATGCAAAGTTTGCCATTGTATGAAATCCGTCCGCAAGTCCGTCGTCGTGCCCTACAGTCCGGCAGAAATGTTCGAGCTGGTCAGCAACGTGTCCGCCTATCCGCAGTTCCTGCCCTGGTGCAGTTTTGCGCGCGTGGTGGAGACCTTGCCCGATGGAAAGGTGGCCGAAGTGGGCATTGGCATGGGCGGGCTGCGGCAGAGCTTTACCACGCGCAACACCGAGCAGCCCGGCCAGCAGATCGACATCCGCCTGGTACGCGGGCCGTTTTCAGACCTGCACGGGCAATGGCGGTTTGATGCGGTAGGCGATGGCAGCACCCGCGCTTGCCGGATCACACTGGATTTGCGCTACCGCTTTTCGGGCTTTTTGCTGGCGCGGTTGATCGGCCCCGTGTTCGACCAAATCGCCGTCACCTTTGTCGATGCGTTTACCCAGCGGGCGCAGCAGGTGTATGGCAAATTCTGACGCGCTTGTTTTGACCGTGGTGTATGCGCCGCAGCCGCGCACGGTGCTGGAGATAAAAGTCACCCTGCCAGCGGGAAGCACGGTGAGGGATGCCTTGTGGGCCACAGGCTGGGCAGATCGGCTCGAAGTGCGAGAACTGTTGGAAAAAGGCCCAGAGGTGGCGCCACTTGCCTGCGGCATCTGGGGCAAAAAACGTGGTCTTGACCACGTTTTGCAAGCCAACGACCGCGTGGAAATCTACCGCTCCTTGCTGGTAGACCCCAAAGTCGCGCGGCGTGAGCGCTTTGCCAAACAGGGCATTCGCGCAGCAGGCTTGTTTGCAGGCAGGCGGCGCAAGTAGTTGATAGCTATTTCACCCATAGTTCAGAAACCGTTCGCCCTGAGCTTGCCGAAGGGCCGACGATTCCACTCGAAAAGCATGCCTTGAGCAGCGATAAAAGCGGCCCGTCAAGACGTGATCAGGCGCCTTTGGCTGCCGAAAATTCCTTGAATGCAGCCAGCGCGTTGGCCGAATACATCAGCGAAGGGCCGCCGCCCATGTACACGGCCATGCCCAGGGTTTCTTCCACTTCCTGCAAGGTCGCCCCCAGGTTCACCAATGCCTTGGCGTGAAAGCCGATGCAGGCATCGCAATGCGCGGCCACGCCCAAGGCCAGCGCAATCAGCTCCTTGGTCTTTTTGCTCAACACGCCGTCGCGTGTGGCGGCAGCGGCCATGTCGTTGAAGCCCTTCATCAGGTCAGGGTGGTCGTTGCGCAAGGTGGCAAGGTTGCTGGAGATGGCGCGGGTGTGCTCGGTGTAGTTGGGAATGCTGCTCATGATGGTAGCTCCAGAAAAAGCGGGGATGGGGACAGATTACTTCGCGGGTGCTGTCTGCTCCAGAAAACGCTGGGCATCAAGCGCCGCCATGCACCCTGTGCCTGCGCTGGTAATGGCCTGGCGGTAGATGTGGTCTTGCACGTCACCCGCAGCAAACACGCCGGGCACGCTGGTTTGCGTGGCAAAGCCCTGCTGGCCGCTTTTGGTGACGATATAGCCGTTGTCGATGTCGATCTGGCCTTTGAAATGGTCAGTGTTGGGCGCGTGGCCAATGGCGATGAAGCAGCCCTGCACGGCCAGGTTTTCGGTGCTGTCGTTTTGCGTGCTCTTGATGCGCACGGCGTTCACGCCCTTGTCATCGCCCAGCACCTCGTCGAGCGTGGAATTGGTTTTGAGCACGATCTTGCCTTCTTTCACCTTGTCCATCAGCTTGTCGATCATGATGGCTTCGGCTTTGAATGTATCGCGGCGGTGGATGAGGTAGACCTTGCTGGCGATATTGCTCAGGTACAGCGCTTCTTCCACGGCGGTGTTGCCACCGCCGACCACGCAGACGTCTTGCCCCTTGTAGAAAAAACCATCACAGGTGGCGCAGCCACTCACGCCCTTGCCCATAAAGGCTTCTTCCGACGGTAGCCCGAGGTATTTGGCCGATGCGCCGGTGGCGATGATGAGTGCATCGCAGGTGTAGCTGCCGCTGTCTCCAGTGAGCTGGAAGGGGCGCTTGGTTAAATCTACCGTGTTGATCTGGTCAAACACCACCTCGGTGTTGAAGCGCTCGGCATGCTCCAGAAAACGCTGCATCAGATCCGGCCCTTGTACGCCTTGTGCGTCGGCGGGCCAGTTGTCTACCTCGGTGGTGGTGGTGAGTTGGCCACCTTGCACCATGCCGGTAACGAGCATGGGCTGCAGGTTGGCGCGGGCAGCGTAAATGGCGGCGGTATAACCGGCGGGGCCGGAGCCGAGGATGAGGACTTTGGCGTGGCGGGATGTAGTCATGGTTTATAGGTGTGAAAAGAAAAATAGAAGCAGAAGCTGTAAGATACGGGAATCATAGCGGGCGCAGCGGTTTGTAATGGCCGTTCCCGGCAAAGACCATGCGCCTTGCTTTGTTATATTTAATTTTAATGTAAATTGTTCCGGAATGGGCTTGACGTATTGCCATCGTCCGGGTTGATTTGTGCAATAGCATCATCGCAACCAACGTGGGAGCTTGTTTATGGCCATTGTGTCCAACCAGGAATTGATCCGCCGGGTACCGCTGTTCAGCGACCTGTCGCCTGCCCAGTCGAGCATAGTGTCGGCCACGGTCGAAAAACGGCGCTTCAAACGCGGCGACCTGATCGTCGAGCAGGGCAAGATTTCTGGTGCGCTGTACATGATCCTGTCAGGCAAGGCGCGCGTGCTGTCGCAAGATGATCGCGGCCGCGAAGTCATCATGGCCACGCTGGAGGTAGGCGATGCCATTGGTGAAATGAGCCTGATTGATGGCGAGCCGCACTCGGCTACCGTGCGCGCCGAAGCCCCCACCGATGCGCTGGTACTGGGGCACGACGCCTTCATCCGCTGCCTGCACGAAAACGCTTCGATGGCCGATGCCGTGATGCGCGGCTTGGTGCGCCGCCTGCGCCGTGCCGACAAACAAATCCTGTCGCTCGCCTTGATGGACGTGTATGGCCGGGTGATGAGCGTGCTGCACGATATGGCGCAAGAAGACGAAGAGGGCAACAAGATTTTGCGCAAAAAAGTCTCGCGCCAGGACGTGGCCAAAATGGTCGGTGCTTCGCGCGAAATGGTCAGCCGCGTGATGAAGCACTTTGAAGAAACCGATGTGCTGGTGCAGCAGCCCGATGGCACTTTTCTGCTCAAGGGTGGCAAATCGCTGGAGTAAAGGCGGCCAGGTTTGTTGTTCGCTGGTGCGCGCCCAATCTGTCTTGCCACTTTTTGCGCCGCCGTTACAGTCTGGCTCGGTGCTTGTAGCACAATAGGGCTGTATGGGTAAAAATCTTTTCTCCTGCGCGCAGTTGCGAGCGAATGTGCAGGCAGTTTCGCTGCTTGCACGTGCTTGTTTTTACTGTGCAAAACAACCACCATGCCTGCTCCTGCGCCATTCCTGATCCGGCACGGCAGCGGTGCAAGCCCATCCACACCGCCGCCTGCTCCTCCGCCCAGCCCCCGTTCGCTGGTGGCGCGTTTGCTGCGCCGTTTCGGGCATGACATGTTGATGCTGGCGGGCCTGGTCTTGCTGGCCGCATGGCTGCTGGCCCTGTTCAGCTACAACCCGGCAGATCCGGCCTGGAGCACCACCGGCAACCGCGGCGTGCCCAGCAACCTGTTGGGCGCAGCAGGTGCCTGGGCATCGGATATCAGCCTGTTTTTGCTGGGCAAAAGCGTGTGGGTGCTGGTGGCGGCCCTGGCCTGGGGCTGGCTGCGCCTGATGCGCCGTGCGCTGCGCCATCGCCGTTTGGCAGCGTCGCCCGAAAACGAAGGCATCTTGCCCACGCCCTCTGTGCTCGTCGGCTGGTGGCAAAGCATACGCAGCAGTGTGGGCCTCTGGTGGTTGGCCTTGCTGGTGCTGATGGTGGCAAGCTGCACGCTGGAGTGGAGCCGGTTTTATACCGGTGCGACAGATTTGCCGGGCGGTGCGGGCGGCATGCTGGGTGCCTCGCTGGGCCGTGCCGCTTTTGAGCACCTGGGCTTTACCGGCTCGGGCGTGGCGGCCATTGTGTTGCTGATGTTCAGCCTGGCGTGGGTGTTCCGTTTTTCGTGGCTGGGTCTGGCCGAAGCGATTGGCCGTGTGGTCGATGGCGGGTTCCACGTAGCAAAAGAGCGCCGCGAAGTGGCACGCGATATGGCTGCAGGGCAAGAAGCCGCGCGCCAGCGCGATGCCGAAGTGCAGCACGAACTGGAGCAACTGCAAGAGCACCCGGTAGCGCCTTTGGTGGTAGAGACCCCGCCGCCCAAAGCCGCCGCGGCTGCCGCGCCCAGCGTGCGCGTGGTCAAGGAGCGCCAGCACGAGCTGTTCCAGGACCTCAATGCGCCGCCTTTGCCGCAGGTGCATCTGCTCGATGAAGTTCCCGCCCACCAGGAAACGATCAGCCACGAAACGCTGGAAATGACCAGCCGCCTGATCGAAAAAAAACTCAAGGACTTTGGTGTGCAGGTGCGCGTGGTGGCTGCCATGCCGGGCCCCGTGATCACGCGCTACGAGATTGAACCCGATACGGGCGTGAAGGGCTCGCAAATCGTCAATCTGGCGAAAGATCTGGCGCGTTCGTTGAGCCTGGTTTCGATCCGCGTGATCGAAACCATCCCCGGCAAGAACCTGATGGCGCTGGAGCTGCCCAATGCGCGCCGCCAGACCATTCACCTGAGCGAGGTGCTCGGCTCCACTGCTTACCACCAGGCCAAATCGCTGCTGACCATCGGCTTGGGTAAAGACATTGTCGGCATGCCGGTGGTGGCTGACCTCGCACGTATGCCGCACGTGCTGGTGGCAGGCACCACGGGTTCGGGCAAATCGGTGGGCATCAATGCCATGATTTTGAGCCTGCTCTACAAGGCCACGGCTGACGAGGTGCGGTTGCTGATGATTGACCCGAAGATGCTCGAAATGAGCGTGTACGAAGGCATTCCGCACCTGATTGCGCCGGTGGTGACCGATATGCGCCAGGCCGCGCATGGCCTGAACTGGTGCGTGGGCGAGATGGAGCGCCGCTACAAGCTGATGAGCAAACTCGGCGTGCGCAATCTGGCGGGCTACAACGCCCGCATCGAAGAAGCGCGCGCCCGGGGCGAGTTGATCGGCAACCCTTTCAGCCTCACGCCCGATGAACCCGAACCGCTGCAACGCCTGCCGCATCTGGTGATTGTGATCGACGAGTTGGCCGACCTGATGATGGTGGTGGGCAAGAAGATCGAGGAATTGATTGCCCGCCTCGCACAAAAGGCACGAGCAGCAGGCATCCACCTGATTCTCGCCACCCAACGCCCGAGCGTGGACGTGATCACCGGGCTGATCAAGGCCAACATCCCCACGCGCATCGCCTTTCAGGTATCCAGCAAGATCGACAGCCGCACCATCCTCGACCAGATGGGCGCCGAAAGTCTGCTGGGGCTGGGCGACATGCTCTACCTGCCCGCCGGCCACGGCTTGCCGACGCGCGTGCACGGTGCTTTCGTCAGCGACGACGAGGTGCACCGTGTGGTCTCGTTCCTGAAAGAACAGGGTGAAGCCAATTACATCGAAGGCGTGTTGGAAGGCGGCACGGTGGATGGCGAAGAAGGCAGCTACGGGGGCGAAAGCGGTGCAGGCGGCGGCGAAAAAGACCCGATGTACGACCAGGCGGTAGAGGTGGTGATGAAAAACCGCAAGGCCAGCATCTCGCTGGTGCAGCGCCATTTGCGCATCGGCTACCAGCGCTCGGCGCGTCTGCTCGAAGACATGGAAAACGCCGGTCTGGTCAGCAGCATGGGTAACAACGGGCAGCGCGAAATTCTGGTACCCGCGCGGCAAGATGACTGACAACGCTTGGTTGCGTTGCTTGCATTTTCCCACCCTGTGTGCCGGAACTTATGCCTTGTAATGGTGCTCTATAAGAGCCTGTTTACGATTTTTCTGCAGGATGCGCACAAGAGCCAAAAGTGAGTGTGTCATTGCGAGGAGCGCAAGGCGCGACGTGGCAATCTCGTTGCTGCCTTGCCGTGAAACAGGCAGATTGCCGCGCTGCCTGCGGCGGCTCGCAATGACGTAACGCCTGGCGCGGAAATCGCAAACAGGTTCTAAAGTTTTTGAAAGGAGAAATCCACTGATGTTTTCTATTTCTTCCCCTGCTGTTCTCGCCAAGCGCCTCACCCAGGGCGCAGCACTCGCCACGTTTGCCGTGGCTGGCATGGCCCATGCCGATGGCTTGGCTACGCTCGACCAGTACCTGAAAAGCACCAAATCGGGCGTGGCGAGCTTTACGCAAACGGTGACCAACACCAACAAGCCCGGCGCGGCCAAAACCAGCCACGGGCAGTTTGCCTTCAAGCGGCCCCAGCAACAATTCCGCTTTGATTACACCAAGCCGTTTTCGCAAACCATTGTGGCCGACGGCAAAACCCTGTGGATGTACGACGCCGACCTGAACCAGGTCACGCAGCGTTCGCAATCGGCTGCCCTGAGTACCACACCCGCCGCGCTGGTGGCATCCAGCAACAATATCCAGGCTTTGAAAAAGCAATTCAAGCTGGAAAATGCACCGGCCAAAGACACGCTGGAGTGGGTAAAGGCGGTTCCGCTCAAGGCCGACACGCAAATCAAGGACGTGATGATCGGCTTTGATGGCAAGCAGTTGCGCCGCCTCGAAATTCTCGACAGCTTTGGCCAGCGCTCGGTCATGGAGTTTGGCCCGTTTGCTGCGGTCAGCGCCAAAACCAGCTTCCGCTTCAAAGCCCCGGCGGGTGCGGATATCATCCGCAACTAAAATCGGCAGGCACTTCTCTCAACGGCGGCGGTATTGCCGCCGTTTTGCGTGGTGGTTTGTGCAATTCATTTTCCAGAAGATCAGTCACCATGCAAAACGACAAAGGCTATATCAAGAACGGCACCTTGTGGAACGCCACGCGCAATTCGCTTGATGGCTTTGCAGAACTCGTCAAGGAATCTGCCGCACGGCGCGAAATGGCCGTGATTGTGGCCTGCGCTTTGGTGTTTGGCATCATGCCGGGTACGCACACGCTGTTGTTGCTGGTGCTGTCGCTGATTTTGCTGGCGGTGGAGGCCTTGAATACCGCCATCGAAACCATTTGCGATCTGGTGATGCCAGACCTGCACCCCGCGATCAAAAAAGCCAAAGACTTTGGCTCGGTCGCCATTTTTATCGTGAGCAGCGCCATGACGCTGGTATTTGTGCTGGTTGTCATGGAGGCGTTAAAGAAGTTTGCCTGAAAGACTCTGGCTGCGCTGCATATGTCACAATGTAATCCAACAAACAAGGCCACCTCAGTGGCTTTTGTTGATTGAGACCCCTGATTCTTGAATTCCGTATGGCGACACGTTCTTATCCCCACCCCATCCTGGCCCGTGAAGGTTGGCCCTTCATTGCCATTGCGCTGGTGCTGGCTGTGGGCATGCATGGCTGGCTGGGTTTCTGGCTGGCACTGCCGTTCTGGCTGGTGCTGGTGTTTGTGGTGCAGTTTTTCCGCGACCCTGCGCGTGAAGTGCCCATGCAGCCGGGCACGGTGTTGAGTCCTGCCGATGGCCGCATCGTCAAGGTTGAAGCGGTGCGCGACCCCTACGCCAACCGCGATGCATTGCTGATCAGCGTGTTCATGAACGTGTTCAACGTGCACAGCAACCGTGCCGCGGTGGATGGCACGGTCAAGCAGGTTACGTACTTTCCGGGCAGCTTTGTCAATGCCGATCTCGATAAAGCATCGACAGAAAACGAGCGCAACGCGGTCGTGATCGACAGCCACGGCACCACCGTGACGCTGGTGCAGGTGGCGGGCCTGATCGCGCGCCGCATCCTGTGTTACGTCAAGCCCGGTGATGTGCTGGAACGCGGCCAGCGCTATGGCTTCATCCGTTTCGGCTCGCGCGTGGATGTGTACTTGCCTGCAGATGCGCAAGCCAAAGTGGCGCCGGGCGACAAGGTATACGCAACGACAACGGTGTTGGCGCAGTTGCCCTAATTGACCTGAAACGACTGCCAGCCTTGCCAGATGGCTCCGGGTTCCAGCACCACGGGGTCGTCAATCTGCGCCGCCTCAATGCAGACAAACTGTCGGTAAGCATCTGCAGGCAGATCGGCCAATTGGGCGCACAGGGCAGCGTCCGGGTTCCACACCACCGTTTGTTGCAAGCTCGCTGATTGGCGCAGTTGCAAGGGTGGGAGGTTGTTGGCAAGCGTAGCTGCAAAAGCCGGATACACCCGATCCACTTCGCCAGCAAAGCGGATCGGGCCATGTTGTACGGGGTGGCTGGGATCAGCGTCAGGCACGGCATCCCAGTACTGCAATCCGTCAGCGCCGGTGATCTGTGTGTCGCTGATGGCACGGGTCGTGAAATAGCCATGCAAGGCCGTGGTGAAGGGCAGGGCGGTGTTGCCGGTATTGCGCACTTCCAGCGTTACGGTCAGCGCGTGGTTTGCCAGCTGCACATGCAGGTTTGTCTCGAAGGCATGCGGCCACAGCGCTTGCCCTTGTGCATCGTGCAGCAGGTGATGCGGCACGTCGCTGTGCTGCAGGCGCAGGGTGACGCTGTCGTTTGCGTGTTGCACCACCTTCCACGGCAAGAGGCGGGCAAAGCCGTGTTTGACCAAAGGGCCGCGCCGGTTGAACTGCGGCCAGCAGACCGGGATGCCGCCACGGATGGCGCAGGTGCCTTGTGCCACGGCGTTCCAGTCGATACATGGGCTGAGGTAGAGCCGTTCCGTACCGTCCGCCGTGCGCCACGACAACACCTGCGCACCGTGCAACGATACAGTGGCGCTGCTGCCTTCAGGTGTGTGCAGTTGGCATACTGGCCAGTTGGCAGGACATTGGGCAGGGTGCATGTTTATGCAAAAGCGGTCATCAAAAAACAGATAAAAGATGAAACGCTGAAAAGTGATGGTTGTTGCAGCGGGCTATTGAACAAAAAACCGTTTGTGCTGAGACCTGTCCTGAGCCAAGTCGAAGGGTATCGAAGCACGGCCCTTCGATACCTCAGGGAGAACGGCATTGTTAACCCGTGGATGAACTCTAGCCTTCTCTGCGAACCTCTGCGTTGAATCCCCTGTTCGCAGCCCGGAATCAGGCGCTTTCCCCGCTCAACGCATCAGCGCGTTCCTGCGCCTGGGCAAAATCCAGGTCGCCGCTGTAGATGGCGCGGCCGCAGATGACGCCTTGCACGCCTTCGTGGGTTACGGCGCAGAGTTTTTCAATATCTTCCATATTGCTCAGGCCGCCCGATGCAATCACGGGGATGGTGCTGGCCTGGGCGAGTTTGACGGTGGCGTCGATGTTGATGCCTGTCAACATGCCGTCGCGGCCAATGTCGGTGTAGATGATGCTTTCCACACCCAGGTCTTCGTATTTTTTGGCCAGCACGCATACCTCGTGGTTGGTGGTTTTGCTCCAGCCGTCGGTGGCTACCTTGCCGTCTTTGGCGTCCAGCCCAACGATCACGTGGCCGCCAAAGGCGCTGCAGGCATCGGCCAGAAAGCCGGGGGTTTTGACGGCCGCCGTGCCGATGATGACGTAGCGCAGACCGGCGTCGATGTACTGCTCGATGGTGTCAAGGTCGCGGATGCCGCCGCCCAGTTGCACCGGGATTTCGCCGTCCAGTTCCTGCAAAATTTCTTTGACCACACCCAGATTTTTGGGCTTGCCGGCAAAAGCGCCGTTCAGGTCTACCAGGTGCAGGCGGCGCGCGCCCTGGTCGAGCCAGTGCAGGGCCTGCTCCACCGGGTCGGTGTTGAAGGTGGTGACTTTGCTCATGTCGCCTTGTTGCAGGCGCACGGCGTGGCCGTCTTTGAGGTCGATGGCGGGAATCAGCAGCATGGTGGTTTAAGAAGCAAAAACATCCGGACGCAGAGGACGCAAAGGTTACGCAGAGGTCGCAGAAGAGTCAAAAATCAGTCTGGTGGAATGTTGAAGTATCAGGTAAAAAAATGGCAAAAATCAAGCAGCATGCGTGAACGTAGAGAAACTTGTCATCAAGGAAAACATCGCTTAAAACCAGAACAATCGAACATTTTTATGGTTCTTTCTGCGTCCTCTGCGTAACCTTTGCGTCCTCTGCGTCCGGTTCCCGTATCAGGGCTTCCAGTGCAAAAAGTTGCGGTACAGGTGCAGGCCGGCATCGGCGCTTTTTTCGGGGTGAAACTGGGTGGCAAAAATATTGTCACGTGCAATGGCTGCCGTAAAGCGCCCGCCGTAATCGGCCTCACCCACCGTATGTGCCGGGTTGGCAGGTGCTGCATGGTAGCTGTGCAAAAAGTAAAACCAGCTTTGGTTCGCAATGCCTGTCCATACCGGGTGCGGTTGGGTGATGAAGACCTGGTTCCAGCCCATTTGCGGCACTTTATAGCGGCTGCCATCGGGTTGCAAACGGCCTTGCAGGTCAAAACGTTTGACGGCACCGGCAACCAGGCCCAGTGCGGGCGTGTTGGCTTCTTCGCTGTAGTCCAGCAGCATTTGCATGCCTACACACACGCCGATAAAGGGCTTGTTTTGGGAGGCGGCCAGCAGCGCCTCTTGCATGCCGCTGTCGCGCAGGTGCTGCATGCAGTCGCGCATGGCACCCTGGCCGGGCAGCACGATGCGTTCTGCGCCTTCAATGTCTTCGGGTGTATGGGCGATGACCACATCCCACTGGCCTTGTGCGGCGTGCAGTACCGCCTGCGCAACCGAGCGCAGGTTGCCCATTTCGTAGTCGACGACAGCGACAACCGGCTTGCCCATCTGCTGCATGGAAAGTAGTTAGAGCGCGCCTTTGGTGGAAGGGATGACGCCCGCGCTGCGCGGGTCGTGCTCAAGCGCCATGCGCAGCGCCCGGCCAAAGGCCTTGAATACGGTTTCGGCCTGGTGGTGAGCGTTGATGCCGCGCAGGTTGTCAACGTGCAGCGTAACGGCGGCGTGGTTGGCAAAGCCCTGGAAAAATTCCTGCACCAGTTGCACATCCAGCGCGCCAATCATCGGGCTGGTAAACGGCACCTCAAAGCTCAGGCCGGGGCGGCCCGAAAGGTCGATGACGACGCGGCTCAGGGCTTCGTCAAGTGGCACATAGGCATGGCCATAGCGGCGGATGCCGCGCTTGTCGCCCACGGCACGGGCAAACGCCTGCCCCAGCGTGATGCCGATGTCTTCGACCGTGTGGTGGCCATCGATGTGCAGGTCGCCCTTGCATTGCACGCGCAGGTCGATCAGGCCGTGGCGGGCAATCTGTTCGAGCATGTGGTCAAAAAAGCCGATGCCCGAATGCAGCTCGGCCTGCCCGGTGCCGTCGAGGTTGACGGCTACAGCAATATCGGTTTCGGCCGTTGTGCGGGCCACTTCGGCCGTGCGCGGTGTGGGGGAAGAAGCAGACGCGGTCATAGGGCAGATTTCAATGCGGCCAGCATGGCGGTGTTTTCGTCAGGGGTGCCCACGGTCAGCCGCAGACAATTGGCCAGCATGGGATGCATTGTAGAAACATTTTTGACCAGCACCCCTTGGGCGAGCATGGCGGCGTGCGCCTGTTCGGCCTGTTCTGATGCGCCGTTGCAACGCACCAGGATCATATTGCCCTGGCTGGGGTAGACCTTGAGCTGTGGGTGCTGCGCCAGGTCGGTTTCGATGCGGGCGCGTTCGGCGCGGATGGTGGTGGCCTGCTCGGCGAATGTGGCGGCGTGCTCCAGCGCAAACAGCGCGCATTCGGCATTGAGCACGCTCACGTTGTAGGGCGGGCGCACCTTGTCGATTTCATCGGCCAGCGCCTGGGTGGCAAACAGATAACCCAGCCGCACGCCGGCCAGGCCGAGCTTGCTCATGGTACGCATCACCACCACATGGGCGTTGTCGGCCGGGTGTGCCTTGACCTGATCCAGCCAGGTGGCGCTGGAGAAGGGCTGGTAGGCTTCATCCACCACCGCCATGCCGCCGTTTTGCCCGACCGCAGCGATGATGCGTTGCATGCTCTCAGTGCGCCATTGCGTGCCCGTGGGGTTGTTGGGGTAGGCCAGAAACACCAGCTCAGGCCGGTGCTGGGCAATGGCCTGCAGCATGGCATCTTCGTCCAACTGGAAGTCGTCTTTCAGCGGTACGCCCACAAACTGCAGCCCGAGCAGTTGGGCTGCCATCTGGTACATCACAAAGCTGGGCTGCGGCGCCAGGATGATCGACGGTGGTGCATTGCGCGGCTGGCCGTCGCGCGCCTGCTCGAGCATGAGTGCGGGCGCTGTTTTAAGCACCGCCGTGGCAAGCAGGGTGATGAGCTCGTCAGAACCATTGCCCAGCACCACGCCGTAGCTGGCCGGTGCGCCGTAGTGGGTGGCTAACGCTTTTTTTAACGCTGTTGTTTGCTGACCCGGATAGCGGTTGATGGCGACTTTCGCCAGGCGTTGCCCAAGCTCTTCTTGCAGCGCGTGTGGTAGCGGGAAGGGGTTTTCCATCGCATCAAGCTTGATGAGACCGGTGGTGGTTTTAGCCACCGGGTAGGCGCGCATGGCACGCACATCGGCGCGGATGGCGGCGGGCAGGTCAGGGCTGGTCATGGACTGGGGTTGTCAAACAGAAAAATCACTGGAAACGACCATTGTCGCATGGGCGACTTACCGGTACTTACGGTGCTTGCTGCCTGGTGGCTGCCTGCTGCACCTGCGCAATCTGCTGGCCCAGTTGCGTGGCCAGTGCCACATCATGCTGGGCATAGGCCATGGCCTGTTGTTGTTTTAGCTGTTGCAGGTGCAGCGCCTGCACGTTTTGCAAAAATTCACCAGGGTCAGGTTCGACCAGGCGGTGGTCCGATTGCATCAACCGTTCGGCCAGTTGCAGCACATCGGTATATTGCGGGTCTTGCAGCGCCACGCGCAGGGCGCTCCACGGTTGTGCGCCGTGGTGCAGGTATTGGCTTTCGATCCAGGCAAAGCAGGCGCCGTGCGGCGCGGGTTGTTGCAACAATACCTCTTGCGCGGCGTGCGAAAGGGCATCCCACGCTTGCGTGTCGGCCAGCAGGTAGCGCAAGGCGTGGTCGGCCTGCGTGTGCAGCGCCATGCGGCTGCCGCGCTGCCGGGTGCGGGTGGCAGGAGCCGACCACGGTTGTTGCGAGGCGCGTTTGGTGTAGGGTGCGGGAACGTCATGCGCTGCCATCGGCGCATCAGCAGGCGCTGCATGTTCTGCACGCCGCTGTGGTGGGGGTGTGCTGCCGCCCCACAGCGTGAATAGTTCATCGGCAGCAAGCTGGATCAACCCCGCCAGTTCGCCCAGCAACTGGCGCTTGAACACGCCTTCGGGCAGCGCCTGCCACAGCGGCGCAGCTTGTGCGGCCAGCCGGGCGCGGCCTTCGGTGCTGGCGGTGTCGCAGTCTTCGCTGGCGGCTTCAATCAAAAAGCGGCTCAAGGGCAGTGCCTGCGCAACCTGTTCGGCAAAAGCGTCGTTGCCGTGGGCGCGGATGTAGCTGTCGGGGTCGTGCTCGGGCGGCAGGAACAGGAACTTGACGCTGCGCGTATCGGTAGCGTAAGGCAGGGCGGCCAGCAAAGCCTTGTGCGCGGCGCGGCGGCCTGCGGCATCGCCATCAAAACTGAACACCACGCTGTCGGTCTGGCGGAACAGCTTGTGCACGTGCTCGGGCGTGCAGGCGGTGCCCAGCGTGGCCACCGCGTTGGCAAAACCCAGTTGGGCCAGCGCCACCACGTCCATATAGCCTTCGGTAACGAGCGCAAAACCATGTTCGCGCAGGGCGCTGCGCGCTTCAAACAGGCCGTACAGTTCGTGCCCCTTGCTGAACAGCGGGGTTTCGGGCGAGTTGAGGTATTTGGGTTTTTCATCGCCCAGCACGCGCCCGCCAAACCCGATGCACACGCCTTTGGTATTGCGGATCGGAAACATGATGCGGTCGCGGAAGCGGTCGTAGCGCCGGTCTTCGCGTTTTTCTTCCGGGTGTGCGTCGGGGGCTTCTTCATGATGCGGTGGTTGCGGCTCTTCGCTGTGGCGGATCACCAGCCCGCTTTCTTCGAGCAGCGGGTCGGTGTAATCGGCAAACACCGTGCTCAGGTGTCGCCAGCCTGCCGGGGCATAGCCCAGGCCGAAGCGGGCAGCAATGGCACCGCTCAGGCCACGTTTCTTCAGGTAATCAATCGCGCGTGGGCTGGTTTTGAGTTGCTTTTTGTAGTCAGCCGAAGCTTTTTCGAGCACATCGGCCAGCGTAGCCTGCTTCTGGCGCTGGGCGTCGGCCCGTGCCCGGTCTTGCGGGCTGCTGCGGTCGTCGGGCACCTGCATGCCGTGCTGCTGGGCCAGTTCCTGCACGGCATCGACAAAGCCCATGCCGTTGTGTTCCATCAAAAAATTAATGGCGTCGCCGTTTTTGCCGCAACCAAAGCAGTGGTAGAACTGTTTGGAAGGGCTGACCGTGAAAGAGGGCGATTTTTCGCTGTGAAAAGGGCACAGCCCCGACAGGTTGGCCCCGGTTTTTTTTAACTGCACGTAGCGCCCCACCACATCGACCACATCGACGCGGGTCAGCAACTCCTGAATGAAACCGTGCGGGATGGCCATGCGGCAATTGTAGGTCTGCTGCCTTGCGGCCCATAAAAAAAGCCCTTGTCCGAAGACAAGGGCTTCAAGAATGCCTTGCTTGATTATTGGATGGCGGGCAGCGCGCCGTCCCTGGTGCCAAGATAACCCATGGCGGCTTTTTTCAGCCCGCCCCATTTCGATTTGAGAAGGGGTTCAATATCTTTCCAGTTGCGATCGCCCTTGCCAAATTCGCCGGGGTGCTGGAAGTTGCTCATGATATAGCTGTGGCCGTTGCGCGTGGCAAACGACAGGCCGGTCGCCTCGGCGCCCATGGGCACCGACAGGATGCGCGAGAGCTTTTGCGTATCTATGTTGTAGGCCCACACGTAGTTGTTGTTGCGGCGGCTGGTGTCTTCGCCGATGAACAGCGTGCGCATGGCGTCGTTGTAGACGATGTTGTCGGGGCCGCAGATCTTGTCTTGCTCGCACTGGTTGCCGTCGTCGTCTTTCTTGCCGCCGTTCCAGCCGCCCATCAGTGCCGGAATGGAGCGCAGTGTGGTGCCCACGCGGCTGCTGGCAATGGCTGTGCCGCTGCTGTCTTTTTGCGCCGCAATGGCGTTCATTTCGAGAATGGCCCCGCCATCGTTGCGGGTCACGCGGATGTCGCCTTCTTTGTCGGTCATGCCAGCTTCCACACGCGAAATCACGATGTAGAACTTCTTGTCGCGCGTGTTGTAGGCGATGTATTCCATCTTGCTGAATTCGGTGGTGGCACCGTGCATCGCGCCGTAACGGCGTGTTTCCAGGAAGGCCGCAGCCTGGCGGATTTGCTCGGCTGACATGCCCAGGCGGTTGCTGGTTTTCAGGCGCAGCCATTCAAGGCCGTTGTAGGTGTCGACCTTTTTGTAGGTGGCGTCTTTGGGGTCTTCTTCGGCCACATCGAACATGTCGGCAAACTTGATGCCTTGGTCCACATAGGTCTTGATTTGCGCGTTGGTGCCGTGGCCGAGCTTGATCCACTGCAGGGTGTAGTTGCCTGCGTGTTCGGCAGACGTTTGCGTGGCGCGTGCGGCATACACGGTACCTGCAGACAGGTCTTTGGCACGGTCGGCCACGAACATGAACAGGCCGGTGTTTTTGCCGTCGTCGCCGCCGATAAAGGTCTTGTTGTCATCCGCACCCATTTGCATTTCACGGGCGAAGCGGCCCGGTGCATAGTGCTTGACCACGCTGGCGGTGCCGTTGGCGTGCACCGTTACTTCAGGCACCAGGCCGTAGTGGTAGGGGTTGGCCTTGGTGTGGTCGCCAAAGTAGTACTGGCTGAAAGAGGGCATGTCGGTGGTGTCGTCGGTGCCTTTGGCCAGGTTGCCGCCGCCGTAGATTTTGGCGTCGGGTTCGTATTCTTCAGAGCCGACGTGGGTGTTCCAGCCCGACAGGGTCGAGCCGCAGTTGATCCACGAGCCATTCACGCCCGAAAAATCAATGTTCTGGTAGCTCACAGGCTGGAGCTTGCCGTTGGCCTTGTCCTGGTTGAGCAGCGTCAGGCTCATGCCCGCGGGCAGTTTGGACCAGAACTCGCCCTTGCTCACGCCGTCGTTGGGCGGCAGGCTCTTGTATTCATATTGGTGCACCACGGCCAGCGGGTTGCCGGTGCCGGTGGCTTTGAGACCGGGAATCTGCATCAGCGACGTGCCATCGGGTGCGTCGTAAGCCATTTGCCCGTCGTTGTCGGTAATGGGCTGGCCTTTGGCATCAAAAATGCCGCCCACCACGTTGTTGCCGACTTTGTCGCCTGTGGCAAAAAGCTGGTGGTATTGCAGCGCGTGTTCGCTGCTGCGGCCATTCTTGTGGCGCACCACCATTTTGGCGTCGGAATAGGCGCTGGCTTTTTGCTCGGCCGTTGAGGGGGCAGCCATACCGACAAATTCCACCGAAGCGATGGCAGACGGCTGTTTGGCAGCAGGTGCTGCCAGCACTGCGGTAGATGCGGAAATGGCACCCAGCGCAACGGCAATGTGGCGGGAGAGGAGGGAAAGTCGCATGGTGGTTCCTGTAAGTAGAAAAGGAAGAGACAAACGAAACAACTCGTAAAGAATACGAACAGGAAATGAAGGATTTGTGTCAGCTTTGCGATGCGGCAGCCGAAAGACTAGTGACAGGCATCCATGGGTAGCGCGGGGCGATACTTCGCCTCACGCCTGCTTGTAAAAAGTAATGGTGCGATACATTGACCCCATGCAGGCAGGTCTTGAGGACACCATCAAAAAATTTGCACCATGAATCGGCAAACGTGTCTGGCATATCTGGAGCAGGCGCACGATGTGGATGTTGTCGTGCTGGGCGGCGGCATCAACGGTGCGTGCCTGTACGACCGGCTGTGCCGGCAAGGCTACCGCGTGGTCTTGCTGGATCGCAGCGATTTTGCTGCGGGAACCAGCCAGGCCTCGGGCATGATGGTTTGGGGTGGCCTGCTCTATTTGAAAAACCTGCACCTGGCCTCGGTGTGGAGCCTGTCCCGCGAGCGCGACCGTTTGTTGGCCCAGCAGGCGCAATGGGTCAAACCCGCATCCATGCGCTACGTGTGTTCTCCTGGAGGGCGGGCGCAGGCCTTCATGCACTGTGGCCTGTGGCTGTACTGGCTGATGGGGGGCGGGCGCCGCCACACACCCCGGGCAGAGAGTCGCTTCAAGGAGCAGGCGCTGCTCCAACCCGGCCTGGCCACAGGCTCCTTGTTGTATGAGGAGGCCTTCCTTGAGCAGTCAGATGCGGGGTTCGTCATGCGCTGGCTGGCACCGCACCAAAGCCCAAGCCATATGGCATTGAATTACTGCGAAGCGCAATCGGCGGTGTATTGCGCGGCGGACAAACGCTGGCACATGGATCTGCACGACCGGCTTTCGGGCCGCAGTTACCAGCTTCGGGCGGCAATGGTCGTCAATTGCACAGGTATATGGTCTGACCGCGTCAATGCCACGTTCGGTATCGAGTCGCCGTTTCGGCATGTGCTCAGCAAAGGGGTGTACCTGGGCTTGCCGCGCCATGCCGAGCACCAGAACTCCCTGTTCTTTGATATGGGCGAGCATGACGATGTCATCACCCATGTGCCTTGGGGACCCGTGGCCTTGTGGGGGCCGACGGAGACGGCAGTGGCGTCGGTGGAAGAAGGGCACACGGTTACCGATGACGATGTGGATTTTTTGCTGGAGCACTACGCACGCAGGTACCGGCAGCCCCTGTCGCGCCAGGACATTGTGTCGGTACGCTGCGGCATCCGCCCGCTGGTGGTGCACAAGGATGAGAAAACCGATGGCGTCTATCCACTGGACTTGTCACGGCGGCAGGAAATGGTGCGCGACCCGCACCGGCCCTGGATTTCCTGTTATGGCGGCAAGATGACCGATTGCATGGCCATGGCCCACAAGGTTGAAAAAATGCTGGCCCGATCGGTACAGGCCACCGGGCAAAAAAGCGCGCCAGCCCAAGTTCACACCAAGCCTGCTGAGCTGGTTGATTTTCCCGGCTTGGCGCAGCCTGTGGCTTCTGCAACATGGTGCGTGGAAAACACCATGTGCTGCACGCTGGAAGACTACCTGCGGCGCAGAACCAATATTTCGCAATGGGTGCACCGGGCCGGTTTGGGCAAGGCAGATGTGCATGCGGCAGCCATCAAAAAAGCGGCGTTTGAACTGGCGCAAGGCGAGCAAACCCGTGCCGATGCCTGGTTCTCTGCCTATACGCG
>JAUNUE010000216.1 GCA_030538335.1 Allobrachymonas sp.
GAAGCCGAGGTGGACGACAACGTGGCACTGCTGCCGGGGCTGGACGGCCGCAAGATGAGCAAGAGCTACGACAACACGATTCCGCTGTTTGTGCCCAAGGAAGAACTGCGCAAGAAAATCGCAGCCATCGTCACCGACTCGCGCGCGCCGGGCGAGGCCAAAGACACCGAAGGCAGCGCGCTGTTCCAGATCTACCAGGCTTTTGCAACACCTGAAGAAACGGCGACGTTTGCGCAGGCTTTTGCCAACGGCATTGCCTGGGGCGATGCCAAGCAGACACTGTTCGAGCGTATCGACCAGGAAATTGCGCCGATGCGCGCGCGTTATGCCGAATTGATGGCGAACCCTGCCGAGGTCGAGCACATCCTGCGTGCCGGAGCCGAAAAAGCGCGCACGCAAGCCACGCCCTATATGCAGCAATTGCGCCAGGCCGCAGGTTTGCGCAACCTGGCTGTGGCTGCTGCGGCAACGCAAGCTGCATCCGGCAAAACAGCCCTGCCTGCATTCAAGCAATACCGCGAGGCCGACGGGCAGTTTTACTTCAAACTCACGGCGTCGAATGGCGATGTATTGTTGCAGAGCAAGGGCTACAACAACCCACGCGATGCGGCAGCGGCCATTGCGGCCTTGAAGGTGCAAGGTGCTGCCGCCTTGCCCGGCATGGCAGCCCAACTGGAGGCGATTGTTGACGCTGCCGCCGTGCAGCAGGCGCTGGAGACCTTGCAGGCTGCAGCAGATTGAACGACGCCAGGCAAACGCCGTCATTTCCGCGCCGGTGGGAATGACGGAACAACATCTGCAAGCAGCATTTGCCTTGCTGCTGACAGGTGTTTGACAGGCAGCATCCCTAGAATGGCGTGAATTTGTACCTGCCTTGCAGGTCAGGTATTTGCCTGTTGTTGCCCGTATTCCTGCCATGCTTGCCGCTTGTTTGTCACCTTTGCGATCCCGTGCTGCCTCCCGCCTGAAAGGCACCGCCGCCCTTGTTGTTGCCGCCCTGATTGCGGGCTGCGCTGCACCCCCACCGCCCAAACCCACACGTCCGGTGCCCACGCGGCCTACGCCTTCGGTGGGCTGGTCGGGCACCTACCGCGGTACGGTGCCGTGCGGTCCCTCATCGCCTGCAGCCATCTGCCAGTCGAAATATGTGGAATTGACACTGTTGCCCGGCAACAGCTACCGGCTCGAAACCACTGTGCGCCGCCCCGGCAAGCCCTACACCATTGTGAGCAACGGGCGCTTCCGGTGGGACGACACCGGTACCATCGTCACGCTGGCCTCCAAGGACGAAAACATGCGCCTGCGCATCCGCAACAACCGCGCCGAGCGCCTGCCAGGCAGCAATGACGAGACCGACGATCTGAATGCGCACCGCGGCTACGTGCTGCAAAAACAATAAAGAAAATCAGCCCTGTTTTGTGGCCTGCGGGTGCACGGGCTGGCCGTCGGGCGCTTGCGCACGCTGCTCCAACCCTTCAGCCACAGCCTTTTGCAAAACCTGCACGGCTGTGGGTGGATCGTCGGCCTTGCTGATGGCGCTGACCATGGCTACGGCATCGGCACCCGCAGCCGCAGCGTCGCGCGCACGGGGCACGTTCATGCCGCCAATCGCAATCAAGGGCAGTGGCTGTTGTGTATCTGAAGCTGTCCCATGCGCGATCTGCGCCCAGAAGCGCAGGTTGTGCTCGCCCGCAGGCGGCCACGCCACATCGTCTTTTGACGCGGTGGCGTGTACCGGGCTGCAGGCGATGCAGCTCGGACGCAGCCGCAAGGCGCGCGCCAGCTCCCACAGCGTCTGGCTGCTCACACCCAGGCGCAGGCCGCTGTCGAGCAGTGCGTCAAACTCCTGCTCGCGCAGCGTCAGCAGATCTTCTTGCCCCAGGTGCACACCGTAGATGCCCGGCATGTGCGGCGCGAGGCGCAGCGCGGCTTGCCAATGGTCGTTGATGAAGAGCAGGGCGCCGTGTCGCTGCGCGGCCGCAGCACAGCGGGCAATGTCGGCATCGAGCATATCGGCAGCCACGTCTTTCAGGCGCAACTGCACCAGTTTGGCGCCCATTTCCATGCAGCGCAGCACCCAGTCGGCATCGTTCATCACCGGGTACACACCCCAGGCATGGCCGGGTTGCAATATCTCGACGGGCATGGCAGCAAAGTTGCGCGTGCGCGGCGTGCCCAGCAGCGGAAAGTGGCGGCGCTGCAGCCCCGTGTTTTCAGACGCACCACGTGGGCGGTTGTCAAGCTCGGCCAACACCGCGGCCACGCCCAGCACCAGCGCATCGGCGCCGCAAAAGCCCTGGTGCGCGGCCTCCCAACTGGTGTGCAGCAGCGTGTCGATGCCTTCGTGCCGCCAGCGCGGCGCATCCTCCTGGTTGAACAGCGGCGAATGCAGCCAGCCGCTGGCGTGCTCGGTCGCCATATAAAACCGCGCATGCTCCTGCACCTGCCCGGGGTGCGCAATCACCGCATGGCGTTGCTGGGGCAGCGCCGTGCACAAATCTTCCCAGCACCGCTGCGCCCAGCCTGCCACCACGATATCGCGCTGCATCGGCGAGGCCGAGGCAGGCACATCGAGCAGCGCCTGCTGCCAGTCGAGGCTGTGGATGGAAAAGGGCTGCACCCCGGTCATATCTCGGCCACCTGTGCATCTGCCGCGAGATAGCGTGCAAAGCCTGCGCGCATTTCCGGGGGCATGGGTTCGGGCCGCAGCGACTGGATGTTGACGTTGACCATCTTGAGCTGCATGCGCACGCGCACCTCCTCGCCGCAACTGGCCACGATGCGCACGGTGACCGAGCTGCCGCCCAATTGCAGCACCTGCAACGCAAAATCAAGCACCTCGTTGTAGCGGCTGGGGCGCAGGTATTCCATTTCGAGCTTGACCATGGGGTAGACCGCGCCAAAGCGCTGGATGGACGTGGGCAAATCAATGCCCACCCCTTCACGGAACCAGTTTTCAAGCACCATATGGCTCATGTCGCCATAGCGCGGATAGAACACGATGCCCGCGTGGTCGCACTGGCCGAAAAGCACACGGTGGGAAGTACGGAAGGTTTCGCTCATGGGTACTGCAAATCACATCAGTCAGCAGGATGGGAAGACGGTGCCGAAGCCGCGGATGCGGCCTGGCTGGCGGCAGATGCTGCTGCTTCAGCAGCAGAGGCGGCATCTTCA
>JAUNUE010000217.1 GCA_030538335.1 Allobrachymonas sp.
CTGTTGCGGCGCGGTGGACTACCACCTGAACGCCCAGCAAGCAGGCCTGCAACACGCCCGCCGCAGCGTGGATGCGTGGTGGCAACAACTGCAAAACGGCGCAGAAGCCATCGTGCAAACAGCCAGCGGCTGCGGCGCTTTCGTCAAGGAATACGCTGCGCTGCTGCACAACGACCCGCTGTATGCCGACAAAGCCCGTTTGGTTGCCGAGCGCAGCCTGGACCTGGTGGAAGTGCTTGAAAAAGAGCCGCTTGACGCCTTGCACATCCAGCCCGGCACCCGGCTGGCCTTTCACTGCCCCTGCACGCTGCAACACGCCCTGAAATTGACAGGGCGCGTAGAAGCCTTGCTGCGCCGCTGCGGCTTTGACCTGACTGCAGTGCCCGACAGCCATCTGTGCTGTGGGTCAGCCGGCACGTATTCGATCACACAACCCGCCCTGTCAGCGCAGTTGCGCGCGCAAAAAATGGATGCGCTGGAAAGTGGCAACCCCGCCCGCATTGCCACCGCCAACATCGGCTGCCAAACCCACCTCAACGCCGCGGGCCGCACTCCGGTGCAGCACTGGATTGAGGTGCTGGATGCGCATATGCGGGCTTGAGGCGGCAAGGATGGCGGGGCTTTGTATTACCCTTCCAGATCCGACTCGGCGTTGTGGCACACCGCCTGCTCAGGCAGAAACAGCCGGAGCCAACTCTGCCAGCAAGGCTCCCAACTGCTGTCCGTTGATCTTGGTTCTGAAAGTCACCGGCACCTGCTGCGCTTGCAGTGCGGCAAAAAAATGCCGGGCGCTGGCTATTTTCCAGCGTTCTTTTTCATTCACGTCTTCAAAATTGTCATAGCCCTTGGTTTCTACCACCAGATACAGCGCCTGTGCTTTGCCGTGCTGCTGCACCACATAGCCAAAATCAGGGTTGTAATTGCCTAACGGGGTAGGAATGTTCACACGCGGCAGTTTGGCAAATACCGTGATGTGCGGCTGGTTCGACTCATCCACGGTATTGCGCTCAATCTGGCTGTCCACCGGCATCAGCGGGTTGGCGTACAGCGATTTTTCGTGTACCGCTGCATTGGCAATGGCGTGTGTTTCTGCGCCGCACAAGGCCAGCGGTATGGTTTTGAGCAAAACACCGTTTTTGTCGGTCAGCGCGGTCTGCACACGCACCTCGCGCAATTCATACGTTACCTTGTTGACTACCAGCTCATACACACAGCGTGTAATCAGGTCGCGTAGCGTAAGCATGGCCCGGTTTTCGTTCAAGGCGATTTGGGCAAATTTTTCGGCAGGCATTTGCTGCAAGATGCTGCTCACGGTATGCACAGACAGCCGCGTGGCATTGGCCAGTTCGCGCACAAAAGCAGCCAGCGTCAACACCGAATGCGGCAATACCTTGTATTCGGCCTGTGTACTTCGCACCTCGCTTACGGACTGCACCTGCGTGCTGCGTGTCACGCTAATGGCCAGTGGCTTGATGTCAAAGTGCTGGGCAATGCGTTGCAGCACGTTGCGTACCAGCTCTGCTGTATCCACCTCATAGCGCAGTACTGCGTCGCGGTTGAGGTTTTGCCACAGCGCGCGGAATTTTTCGTACTGCCCAGGCCGTACTTGCAACAGTGGAGCAACGGGATTGGACTTGTTCTTGACCTGGCCTGCACCTTCGTAATACAAGTCCAAGTAGCGCAACATGTTGACGCCACCTTCTGGCGGCAGCCCGGCAATGCCGTTCAAGGCCGCCAAAATGACCTCGCGCTGCGCCTGGTATTGGGTGCGGCTCCACAGCAGCGTGGCCTGGCCGCTGTTTTCATCCAGTGCAATCAGACCCATATCGCGCAAGGCATCCAGCACCTTGTTGGCTTGGCGGGTGCTTTGTGCCACGCCATATTCGGCCAGCACGCCATCGTCAAACACGGCAGATACGCGCCGCACACTGGCCGCGCTGATTTCGCCCTGAATGGCGCGCACAAAATCGCCCTCGCTGGCGGGCACTACCACGGTCAAATCGTTGATGGTGTCAAACTCGGCATCATCAAACTGCACGCGCTCCAGTTGCTGGTTTACCGCCAGCCGCAGGCCACGGCCTATTTGTTGCAGTTTGGTAATTCTGGAATTACTGGGCGCCAGTTTGCACAGGGTAAATACATTGGGGTTGTCTGTATCAAACGACAGCAGTTTTTCTTTCTCTTGCAAGATCAGCTTGATGGCCTCTTCCTCGCCTTTTTCACTGCGCGAGCGGGCAAAGTAGCCCTTGTGTACGCGGCTGATGTCGTCTGCACTGCGCTCCAGATAGGCGCGGTAACCGGCATCCAGATCGTCGCGTGCCAGCATGGCCGCCAACTGCGCCCGGTAATGCTGCTCAAACAGGGCGTGCAGCACGGCCGGGCGCTGGCCATCGGGCAGGTATTTATGCACCGCATCAATAAAAAACAGGCTGATAGCCTTGATGCCGCGCTTGAACAAATCCTGCTCGCGCTCGAAATGGTTGCTGATGCTGCGCGCAATCAGCATGGACTGCACCTCATCGGCCAACATGCCATAGCCCACGGGCACATCCAGCGGCAGGCTCAAGCCATTGGTAAACAGCAATTCGCTTTTGGTGATTTTTTCTACCACATGGCCATCCAGCCAGTCCAAACCCGTGCGTTCACCCAGATTGTCTTTTGCCTGCAAGGCCACGGTAGCGGCCTTGCCATCGGCTTTCTGGTAGCGCGCAACGGCGTGGCGCTCTTTGGCCGTGCCGCTTACCTCCAGCAGCGTCAACGTCTCTGCCATATCGCTGCCCGTGCCCACGGTATCTACGGTAATGCCTTTGACCAGCCGCTGCCGAAAGGCCTCCAGGCTGTCGAGCGTGTAAATCAGATTCACAAACTCATCGCGTTTGAAGGTGGCACCAAAGCGCAGGGTAAAAACCGGCTTGAACCTGGGCAAATACTCCTGCACCACCTTGCCTTCAAAGCGGTGGGGCTCATCAATGATGAGTACGGGCCGAATGGCAGCCAGCGCCTCCATATAACTTTTGGCCCGGCCGAACAAATTGGCCTCTACCCCACGTTTGTTGATCAGCTTGCTGTCACCCGCAAACGACTGGTAGGTGGCCACCAATACCGAAATGCCCTTATTGGGCGCGTGGATGAAGCCTGCAACCGTCTTGTCTGAATAAT
>JAUNUE010000218.1 GCA_030538335.1 Allobrachymonas sp.
GCCCTTCGATACCTCAGGGCGAACGGTGTCTGATTATTTTCAGATTTGGCTATAAAACCGTGTCATTGCGAGAAGCACGATATGGAAATCCTGTCGCAGGATCTGCAAACAGCAAATTGCCACGCCGCCTGCAACGACCCGCCATGACGCAAAGGGCACAATAGACAGCATGAAACTTTCCCATTCCCGCAGCGGGGGGCTGGCCGCACGCTGGCCCCTGTACCTGACCTTGATCCGGTGGGACCGTCCCGCTGGTTGGCTGCTGCTGCTGTGGCCCACGCTCTCGGCGCTGTGGCTGGCTGCACGCGGCTTTCCGGGCGTGCATCTGCTGGCCGTGTTCACGCTCGGTACCATCTTGATGCGCAGCGCAGGCTGCTGCATCAACGATGTGGCCGACCGCGAGTTTGACCGCCACGTCAAGCGCACCGCGCAGCGCCCCATCACCAGCGGGCAGATCAGCGTGCGCGAGGCGCTGGCTGTTGGCGCTGTGCTCACACTACTGGCCTTTGCACTGGTGTTGACCACCAACCAGGCCACCATCCTCTGGTCCTTTCCTGCCCTGCTCGTCACGCTCATCTACCCCTACACCAAACGCTTTTTTGCCATGCCGCAGGCAGTGCTCGGTATTGCGTTCAGCATGGGCATACCCATGGCCTACGCTGCCGTACAAAGCCGCGTACCCCCCGAGGTGTGGTGGATGCTGCTGGCCAATGCCTGCTGGGTGCTGGCGTATGACACGGTGTATGCCATGGTCGACCGCGATGACGACTTGAAGATCGGCATGCGCACCTCTGCCATCACCCTGGGACGCTGGGATGTGGCTGCCATCACCGGCTTTTACCTGCTGCATGTCGCCATCTGGTGGGCGCTGTTCTGGCGGCATGCTGGACTGGGAACGCAACCCCTTTTTACCTGGCGACACTTTGTCTGGGGCGCAACCCTGTTGGCGGTGCTGGCACAAACTGTCTGGCATCTCAATCTGATCCGCACCCGCAAACGCGACGCCTGCTTCAAGGCTTTCACGATGAACCACTGGATGGGGGTGACCGCGTTTGTGGCCGCGGTTGCGTTGGCCTGAAAATTCCTGTCAAGAAACAAAAAACCGCATGTGATTGGCATGCGGTTTTTTATTGTGCCATGGCGGCAATGGGTCAGGCATATTCGAGCAATGCCGTCTTCATCTTCTTCATGGTGGCCACTTCGATCTGGCGGATGCGCTCGGCGCTTACGCCATATTCTGCGGCCAGTTCGTGCAGCGTCATGCCGCCTGAACCATCGTCGTTGACCCGCAGCCAACGCTCTTCGACGATGCGGCGGCTGCGCGCATCGAGGGTCTCCAGCGCTGCGGCCACACCGTCAGTAGCCAGTTCGTCGCGTTGCTGTGCTTCGATGATGGCCGTAGGCTCATGGCGCGCATCCGACAGATAGGCAATGGGGCCGTAGGTCTGCTCGCCATCGTCAGCCGGAGCCGGGTCTAGCACCACATCGCCGCCCGTCATGCGGGTTTCCATCTCGATCACTTCTTCGCGCTTGACGTTGAGATCTTTGGCGATGATGTCGATTTCCTGCTCGGTCAGCGTGTCACGCTGCAGCAGCGCCTCATCGCCCTCGCCGTCGGCACCTGCCGCTGCGCGAAATTCCTGCTTCTTGCTACGCAGGTTGAAAAACAGCTTGCGCTGGGCCTTGGTGGTGGCCATTTTCACCATGCGCCAGTTTTTCAGGATGTACTCGTGGATCTCGGCCTTGATCCAGTGGATGGCGTAACTCACCAGACGCACGCCTTTTTCGGGGTCGAAGCGGCGCACGGCTTTCATCAGGCCAATATTGCCTTCCTGGATCAAATCACCATGCGACAAGCCATAGCCCAGGTACTGGCGCGACACCGACACCACCAGGCGCAAGTGCGACATCACCAGGCGACCGGCGGCGTCCAGATCGTTGTGCTGGGCGAGTTTGCGGCCATCTTCCAGCTCCTGCTCGGGCGTGAGCATGGGCATACGGTTGACGGCGCTGATGTACGCGTCAAGATTGCCCAGCGGGGGCAGCGTGACGGCAGACGACCAGGCGTTTGGCACCAGCGCTGTCGAGGCAGCGCCAGAGGAAGCAACAGAAACGGCTGTTTTCTTCTCGGCCATGTGTTCCCTTTCTTTGCACGAAACCCTGTAGCCATTACAGAGTTTTTTCATGTCTCCGATATTAGCACTCCTGAAGAAAGAGTGCCAAGACAGGGTGCAAAATCCGTAACAAATCGCGGATAAAGCCTTGAACCGGCTTGCCCGGCATCCCATTTCATCGAAAAATGAATTTTATTTTGGCCACAGCACCCACAACCACAGCGGCTGCTTGAGCCGGTGCGCCAAAGCCGCCGCCTCGGGCGACCAGCCTGCGAAATAATCGGCCCGTACCGCACCCAGAATGGCACTGCCCGTGTCCTGCGCCAGCACCAGCCGGTTGAGCTGCGCAGCCACGCCGGTAGTTGACAGCCATACCGGCACGCCATAGGGAATGCTGGCGCGGTCTACCGCAATGGAGCGCCCCGGCGTAAGCGGCACGCCCTGCGCACCGCGCGGCCCGCTGGCAGCCTCGGTGGTACTGATGGCCTCTTCGCGGAAGAACACATAACGTGGATTGCTCCAGAGCATTTCGTTGACCCGGCCCGGGTTCTGCGCCGCCCATTGGCGCATCGCCTCCCAACTGCCGCCGCGCCCGCCTTGCGCCATCACCCAGCTTGATGGGCTGCGGAAGGGATGGTTGTTGGTACCCGCAAACGCCATGCGCACCATGCGTGTGCTGCCGTTGGCTTCGCGCACCTGTACGCGGCCGGAACCTTGCACGTGCAGGATCATGGCATCAATGGGATCAGCCACATACACCAGCGCACGCCCTTGCAAGGCAGTGCGTGCGGCAGGGTGGGTGTCGATCTGCTGGCGTGTATACCACTGGCTGCGCGGCGAATAGCCTGCGGGCGGCGCGTACAGCGGCACGTTGTAGCCCGCACCCGGCTGGCGGCGCGCCTGCAGCACCGGCTCGTAATAACCTGTCAACAGGCCTTCGGTCTGGCCTGCATGGGTTTCTACGCGGTAGGGCTGCATGCGCTGCATCAGCCAGTTGCGTTTGTCGGCATCGCTGGCGGCACTCAGGCGCTGCACATCGGT
>JAUNUE010000219.1 GCA_030538335.1 Allobrachymonas sp.
CTACTACGCCACCCAAGAAGAACTCGATGGCGTGCCACAAGATGTGGTTGATGCCGCCCGCGCAGCAGCAGAGGCTGAAGGCAAGGACGGCTACAAGCTCACGCTCAAGATCCCGAGCTACCTGCCGGTGATGCAGTTTGCGCACAGCAGCGCCCTGCGCGAAAAACTCTACCGCGCCTACACCACGCGCGCCAGCGAGCAGGCCGAAGGCGACGCGGTGAAATACGACAACAGCGCCGTCATGACGGAAATCCTCGCGCTGCGGCAGGAAGAGGCAGCGCTGCTGGGCTACCAGAGTTTTGCCCAGGCGTCGCTCGTACCCAAAATGGCCGACAGCCCCGAGCAGGTGCTGGCCTTTTTACGCGATCTGGCGGCCAAGGCGCGCCCGTTTGCCGAAAAGGACGTGCAGGATTTGCGCGACTATGCCCGTGAGCACCTGAAACTGAACGACCCGCAGCCGTGGGACTGGACGTACGTCAGCGAAAAACTCAAGGAAGCGCGCTACGCCTTCAGCGAGCAAGAGGTGAAACAATACTTCACCGCGCCGCGCGTGCTGGCCGGTCTGTTCAAGATCATCGAGACGCTGTTTGAAGCACGGATCAAACCCGACACCGCCCCCGTCTGGCACCCAGCGGTGGAGTTCTACCGGCTGGAGCGCGATGGCAAGCTCATCGGCCAGTTCTACCTTGACCCGCCCGCCCGCAACGGCAAGCGCGGCGGCGCGTGGATGGACGATGTGCGCGCCCGCTGGCTGCGCCCCGACAACCAGCAACTGCAAACGCCGGTAGCGCATCTGGTCTGCAACTTTGCCGAGGGCGTGGGCGGCAAACCGCCGCTGCTCACGCACGACGACGTGATCACGCTGTTCCACGAAAGCGGCCACGGCCTGCACCACCTGCTCACGCAGGTCAACGAGCACGATGTGAGCGGCATCAGCGGCGTGGAGTGGGATGCGGTGGAGTTGCCCAGCCAGTTCATGGAAAACTTCTGCTGGGAATGGAGCGTGCTGCAAGACATGACGGCGCATGTCGACACCGGCGAGCCGCTGCCACGTGCGCTGTTCGACAAGATGCTGGCGGCAAAAAACTTCCAGAGCGGCATGCAGATGCTGCGCCAGGTAGAGTTTGCCCTGTTCGACATGCTGCTGCACCACCAGGCCGCGCCTGCCGATGTGATGCCGCTGCTGCGCCAGGTGCGCGAAGAAGTGGCCGTGTTGCCCAGCCCCGCGTGGAGCCGCACGCCGCACACCTTCAGCCACATCTTTGCCGGTGGCTATGCCGCAGGCTACTACAGCTACAAATGGGCCGAGGTGCTGTCGGCAGATGCCTGGGCCGCGTTTGAAGAAAGCGCCGCAGCCGACGGCAGCCCCAGCGTGGACACAGGCCGCCGCTACCGGCAGGAAATTCTCGAAGCAGGCGGCAGCCGCCCGGCGATGGAATCGTTCAAGGCCTTCAGGGGCCGCGAACCAAATGTGGATGCGCTCTTGCGCCACTCCGGCATGGTGGTTGCCGGTTAAGTACTGGTTTTTGCATGACAAAAGGGCGCTTGCTGCGCCCTTTTGGGTTCCTCCCGACAGCGTCAGGCTGCGGGTCTGTCCCTATATCTGCACAAGAAATAGGGAATTACCATCTCCAGCACGACAAACATGTTTCTGACGGCGGCGAACAGGCTGTGCAGCTGGCCTGCGGCTCTCCGTCAAACATGACAAACATGAGGGAGACAAAACCATGGGCAAGCCAACACGCCTATCTCACCGGCTCATCGCTGCAGTGGCGGCAAGCACCCTGCTTGCCATTTCTGCGTACTCCAGCCACGCGCAGCCCCTTGCTCCGCCTACAGGTAACGTCCCATTCTCAAGCGTTACGTTGGAACAGGCCCACGGTCTGCTCGCAGCGCAAAAGGCCGTGGTATTTGATATTCGCGAGCCGCATGAGCATGCACGGGGTGTAGCGCCTGACATGCGCCTGCTGCCCATGTCGCAACTCAAGCAGCGCATGCACGAAATTCCCAAAGACCGGCCCGTACTGGTGATCTGCAGCACGCAAAACCGCTCCTTCGAGACGCAGAAGATGCTGCAAGCTGCCGGATGGAACAATGTGCGTTACGTGGAAGACGGCATGAACGGTTGGGCACAACACGGTTGGCCGCTGGTGGGTTTGCCAGCCAGCTAGATTTTCCGCAAAACGCCGCAGGCACGCAGCATCTGCCCTACTTCAAACAGGGGCAAGCCCACAATGCCAGAGAAGCTGCCTTCGATGCGTGCCACCAGCAGCGCCGCAACTCCCTGGATGCCATAGGCACCCGCTTTGCCAAAGGGCTCGCCGGTAGCAATGTACGTGGCAATGCGTGCGTCATCCAGCGTATCAAACAGCACGCGCGAAACACTGCAGGCGCTTTGCCGTGTGCCTGTGGCCGGGTTGACCAGCACCGCCGCCGTCAGCACCTCGTGCCACTGGCCAGACAGGGCACGCAATATGCGGGTGGCATCGTCTGCATCGGTTGGCTTGCCCAGAATCTGCCCGCCCAAGGCCACCGTCGTGTCAGCGCACACAATGGGCGCAGGCGGCAAACCGCGTGATTGCCAGCGGTGCAAGGCGGCATCCGCCTTGGCGTGCGTTACGCGCTGCACATACGACTTGGGCACTTCGCCCGGCAACAGGGCTTCAAGGGCTTCTGCGTCTTCGTCTGCATCTGGCAACAACAAAGTATGGCGCACGCCAATCTGCTCCAGCAACTGGCTGCGGCGCGGGCTTTGGGATGCGAGGTAGACAAAATCCGGCATGGGCATGGGCATGGCAAATCAGAACAAGTGTGGCGATTGGCAGGCGTGGTTTGCAGCACGGTCGTGCGGCAGGCAATAATGGGGCTTGGAATTTCTTGGGTTTATATCCTTTTCTTCTCCCTCTGCGTCGTCTCTATGAAGCAAAAATTGCGTTTTATGATTCCAGTGGTGATCGTTGTGGCGCTGCTGGCAGCAGGCGTCTGGGCCTGGCAACGCAGCCGCGCGGCCAGCGATGCACGTTGGCTCACGCTGCACGGCAATGTCGACATCCGGCAGATTTCACTGGCATTTGCAGGCAGCGAGCGCGTGGCCGAGATGCGCGCCGAAGAGGGCGACAAGGTGGTGGCAGGCCAGGTGCT
>JAUNUE010000220.1 GCA_030538335.1 Allobrachymonas sp.
CAGCCCCAGACCAGCGCCTGCGCCGGGTCCTCGAGCACCTTGGCCACGTCGGCCGCTGTAACTTCACGGTCGCGCACCGCGACCATGCCCACCGAGTTGCGGCCACGGATATGGCTGCCGGTGATGCCGGTGATGACGCGCGTGATCTTGCAGGCCGCCATCAGCTCGGCCTCGCGCACGGCCTGCTGGATGCTGTGCACGCAGGCTTCGATGTTGACGACCACACCGCGCTTCATGCCCTCGCTCGGCGCAACGCCCAGGCCCAGCAGCTTGAGCGTGGCGCCGTCCTGCACCTCGGCCACCACGGCCATGACCTTGGCGGTGCCGATGTCCAAGCCAACGATGAGGTCCCTGTATTCCCTGGCCATAGTCCTATCTCTTGTTGCGTGGCGCTGCCGGTTTGGGCGGCGGCGTGTTCTTGCTGGGTGCGTTGTCAACCGTGCCCACCCCCTTGATGCGCAAGGCATAGCCCGAGGGGTAGCGCAGGTCGGCGTACTGGATGTCGTCCAGGCTGCGGTTGTAGCGGGCCACGATGGGGCCAACGGTCTGTACAAACTGCTGTGTGCGGCGCAGCAGGTCGACAGGCGCGCCCTGCCCCAGCACCAGTTGCGTGTCCTGTTCGAGTTGCAGTTGCCAACTGCCACGGGCATCCAGCCCCAGCCGCACCACGCGGCTGTGCAGCGGTGCAAATTCCGGGTTGAGCAAACGCCAGGCAGCCAGCACCTGCGGTGCTTCGGCATCGGGGCCGCTCAATTCCGGCAGGTTTTCGCGCAGGGCCTCGTCGGGATTTGCGTCGAACACAATGCCATCCTTGCTGAGCAGGCGGTAGCCGTCTTCTTCATTGCCCCAGAAGGCGGCCTCTTCGTGCTCTTGCACCTGCACCACCAGCTTGTTGGGGAACACCCGGCGCACCACCGTCTGGCGCACCCACGGCTGCGAGTGGAACGCCTCGCGCACCTGCTGCAGGGGCAGCGTAAAGAAATTGCCGCGCAACTGCGGCAGCACCTCGCGGCGCAATGCGGTTTCGCTGCTGTGGCTGGTTTCGCCCACTACCGCGATGTGGTCAATGGCAAACACCGGCGCGTGCAGCGCCCGCCAGAACAAGGCAGCCACCACCAGCACCGCCGCCAGCGCCATCAGCGCCGTGGCAGTGCCTGCCATCAGCCGGGTGCTGATGAAGGCGGGGGTGGGTGCGGTCTGTTCAGCCATGGTGCTTATGCCGTTGCGGGTGCCATCTTGTGTGCAGGCAGGGGGTTGTCCAGCGATGCGCTGGCCAGCACCATGAGGCACAGGTCGGGGTAGGAAATGCCTGCCGCTTGCGCCGACATGGGCACCAGCGAGTGGCTGGTCATGCCCGGCGAGGTATTGATTTCGAGCAGGAAGGGCATCTGGTCGCTGGCGCGCAGCATCACATCGATGCGGCTCCAGCCGCGGCAACCCAGCGCCCGGTAGGCGTGCAGCACCTGTTGCTGGATGGCGTGCTCCACCGCCTCAGGCAAACCGCTGGGGCAGGCGTACTGCACGGCATCGGTGAAATACTTGTTCTCGTAGTCGTACTGCCCTTGCGGCGCCATGATGCGCACCAGCGGCAGTGCGCGGGCAGCGCTGCCGTTGCCGATGACCGCACAGGTGTACTCGTCGCCCACGATCAGGTTTTCGCACAGCACGGCCTTGTCCATCTGCGCCACCTGTTGCAGCGCCTGGCGCACGCCATCGGCATCCATGGCGCGGAACACGCCGATGGACGAGCCTTCGTGTGGCGGCTTGATGATCATCGGCAGGCCAAGCTGCTCGATCACATCGGCCACGTCTTCATCCTGCCACTGGCCCGGTGCCAGTTGCACATGGCGCGGGGTGGAGATGCCTTCGGCCAGCCAGACGCGCTTGGTCATGGTCTTGTCCATACCCACGCTCGACGCCATCACGCCGGGGCCGGTGTAGGGTATGCCCATCAATTCAAGCGCGCCCTGCACGGTGCCGTCTTCGCCAAAGCGGCCATGCAGGGTGATGAAGCAGCGGCTGTAGCCTTGCTCTTTCAGCGCAAAAATATTCTGGGTGGCTGGATCAAAGGCATGGGCGTCCACCCCTTTGTTCATCAGGGCTTCGAGCACGCCACTGCCCGACATCAGCGACACCTCGCGTTCGGCCGAATGCCCGCCCATAAGCACGGCCACCTTGCCCAGACTTTTGGGATCGATTGCGTTCATTGCTTCACCTCCTGACCTGCTCCTGCGGCCAACTGCCCCGGCACGGCGCCGATGGTGCCCGCACCCATGCACAACACCACATCACCACCGCGCGCCACGCCATGCACGGCAGCCGGAAAATCCGCCACGTCTTCGACAAACACCGGCTCCACCTTGCCCGCCACGCGCAAGGCACGCATCAGCGCCCGTCCATCGGCAGCGACAATCGGCTCTTCACCCGCGGCATAGACCTCGCCCAGCAGCACCATGTCGGCCTGCCCCAGCACCTTGACGAAATCCTCAAAGCAATCGCGCGTGCGGCTGTAGCGGTGCGGCTGGAAGGCCAGCAGCAGGCGGCGATCCGGGTAGGCACCGCGCGCTGCCGCAATGGTCGCGGCCATTTCTGCGGGGTGGTGCCCGTAGTCGTCAATGACGAGAAAGCTGCCGCCATCTGCCGCCCGCACTTCGCCATACGACTGGAAGCGCCGCCCCACACCCTTGAAGCCTTCCAGCGCCCGCAACACCGCATCGTCGGCAATATTGAGTGCCTGCGCCACGCCGATGGTCGAGAGCGCGTTGAGCACGTTGTGTTCGCCGGGCAAATTCAGCACCACAGGCAAATCAGGCAATGCCGCGCCATTGCGGCGCTGCACGGTAAAGCGCATCTGGCCGTTGTCCGCCTGCACGTCCACAGCGCGGATCTGCGCGTCTTCGCTCATGCCGTAGGTGGTGATGGGGCACGTTACCTGCGGCAGGATGTCGCGCACCGCTGGGCTGTCAATGCACAGCACGGCGTGTCCGTAGAACGGCATACGCTGCAAAAAGTCGACAAAGGCCTGTTTCAGGTTGCCAAAGTCGTGGCCGTAGGTTTCCATATGGTCAGCATCGATATTGGTGACCACCGCCATGATCGGGAACAGTTTGAGGAAAGAAGCGTCTGACTCA
>JAUNUE010000221.1 GCA_030538335.1 Allobrachymonas sp.
TGTGTCATTTCCCCCCGCCAGAATCAGCGAATCACATGAGTTGTCTCGACAACTTGACGGACAGGAGGAGATGATGGAACTGGCTCTCAAAGTCAATGCGCTGAACAAGCATTTCTCAGCGTCAAAGCATGTTTTGAAAAACATCAACCTGGAAATCCAGAAGGGCGAAATGGTTGCCCTGATTGGCGCTTCAGGTTCTGGCAAATCCACGCTGTTGCGCCACATTGCCGGTCTGGTGGCGGCCGACAGCGGCGATTCTTCGGTGGACATCCACGGCCACAACGTACAAAAAAGCGGCCGCATTTCGCGTGACGTGCGCCGCATCCGCAGCCATGTGGGCTTTGTGTTTCAGCAGTTCAACCTGGTAGACCGTCTGCCGGTGTTGACCAATGTGCTGGTCGGCAATCTGCACGCCATGCCGCTGTGGCGCAGCCTGCTGGGCATTTTCAACAAGAGCGAGCGCATCCGCGCCCTTGAGGCCCTGCAGCGCGTGGGCATTGGCGAGTGCTACGGGCAGCGCGCCTCGACCTTGTCGGGCGGCCAGCAGCAGCGCGCCGCCATTGCACGTACGTTGGTGCAAGGTGCGCAAGTGGTATTGGCCGATGAGCCGATCGCTTCGCTTGACCCCGAATCTTCGCGCAAGGTGATGGAAATCCTCTCGCGCATCAACCGCGAAGACGGCTGCACCGTGCTGGTGTCGCTGCACCAGGTGGACATGGCCATGCGCTACTGCCCGCGCACCGTGGCTTTGCGTCAGGGCGAGGTGGTGTACGACGGCCCTTCCAAGGCGCTCACGCCTGCTGTGTTGCGTGAACTGTATGGCATGCAGGCCGACGAAATGCTCAGCACCCAGTCGCAATTGCATGCCGACATGCCCGGCGAAGAGGCCGTGCGCACACGTTGGCAGCAAGCCGCTTCGATGATGGCCTGAACGGCAGGTTGTCGGTTTTTCTTTTTCCTTTTCTTTTTTACCCAACAGGAGCTTTTTCCATGTTCAGCAAGAAAACTGTTGCCTGCGCTACCCTGGCGCTGGGCGTTCTGGGCGCCAACGCAGCCTCTGCCCAGGAGATCAACCTCGGCATCATCTCGACCGAATCCACGCAGAACCTCAAGGCCGACTGGCAGCCGCTGATCGACGACATGAGCAAGCAGACCGGCCTGAAGGTCAAGGCCTTCTTCGCGCCTGACTACGCCGGCATCATCGAAGGCATGCGCTTCAACAAGGTGCAGGTCGCATGGTTCGGCAACAAGTCGGCCATGGAAGCCGTAGACCGCGCCAACGGCGAAGTTTTTGCGCAAATGGTCAACGCCGACGGCACGCAAGGCTACTACTCGCACCTGATTGTGCACAAGGACAGCCCGCTCAAGAGCATGGAAGACGTGCTCAAGAACGGCAAGAGCCTGAACTTCGGCAATGGCGACCCCAACTCCACCTCGGGCTTTCTGGTGCCGGGCTACTATGTGTTTGCCAAGAACAATGTCGACCCCAAGACCCTGTTCAAGACCGTGCGCTCTGCCAACCACGAAGCCAACGCCATGGCTGTGGCCAACAAGCAGGTCGATGTAGCCACCAACAACAGCGAAAACCTCGACAAGTTCAAGCAGAACCAGCCCGCCAAGGCCAAGGACATCCGCGTGGTGTGGTCTTCGCCGCTGATTCCGCTCGACCCCATGGTGATCCGCAAGGACATGCCCGCCGCCACCAAAGAGAAGATCAAGAACTTCTTCTACAACTACGCCAAGACTGACGCGCGCGAGAAGCAAGTCATGATGAAGCTTTCCAAGCTGTCGGGCTTCAAGAAGGCAGACAACAACCACTTGCTGCCGATCCGCCAGCTCGACCTGTTCAGCAAGCGCACCAAGATCGAAGGCGACACCACCTTGTCGGCCGACCAGAAAAAAACCCGCATGGCCGAAATTGACGCCCAACTGGCCAAGCTGAAGTAAGACCGCTTGTCGCAAGCCGGCCCGACGTGCATCGACTCAGATGCGTGTCGGGCCGAACCTTGTAGACCGGTCATGGAGATATTTGCATGAGCGCTGAAGTCATCAACCTCAAGCCCAACAACCCTGCCCCCGCGCCGCTGGTCGACCCCAAGCTCAAGCGCAGTTGGGCGTGGTACATCGGCTGGGTGGTGCTGTTGCTGTTGCTGGCAGCCTCGTGGAAAGGTGCCGACATGCGCCCCGGCGTCCTGATCCGCGATTCGGGCAATATGGTCGAATACGCGTCAGAGTTTTTTCCGCCCGAATTCAGGCAGTGGCGCATGTATGTGGAAGAAATCCTCATCACGCTGCAAATTGCGCTGTGGGGCACGGCGCTGGCGGTGGTCACGGCCATCCCGATGGGCTTGCTGGCCTCATCCAACGTGGTGCCGTGGTGGGTGTACCAGCCCATGCGCCGCATCATGGACGCTTGCCGCGCCATCAACGAAATGGTGTTTGCCATGCTGTTTGTGGTGGCCGTGGGTCTGGGGCCGTTTGCCGGCGTGCTGGCCTTGTGGGTCCACACGGCGGGCATTCTCGCCAAACTGTTTTCTGAAGCGGTGGAGGCCATCGACCCGCATCCGGTCGAAGGCATCCGTTCCACAGGCGCTTTCAGTATGCACGAAATCATCTACGGCGTGATTCCGCAAGTCATGCCGCTGTGGGTCTCGTTTGCGCTGTACCGCTTTGAATCGAATGTGCGCTCGGCATCGGTCGTGGGCATGGTCGGCGCAGGCGGCATTGGCGTGGTGCTGTGGGAAATCATCCGCGGCTTTCAATACGCCGAAACCAGCGCCGTGATGATCATGATCATCGTCACCGTGTCGTTGATTGACCTGGCGTCGTCGCAGATCCGCAAGCTGCTGGTGTAAGCCTGCCCTTCGATACCTGTCCTGAGGTCTCAAAGAGCCTCAGGGCGAACGGTTCTGAATGATTTCCGGGTTTAACGATAGATCCCTGATCCGTTCGGGCTGAGCCTGTCGAAGCCCTATGTTGATCCTCAACAAGCCGACATGAGCAGGGCCGAATGACTTGGAGCGAACAGCACAAAGAAAAACCCGCAAACACCGCAAGAGCCTGTTCACAATTTTTCCGCAGGATGCGCACAGAGCCAAAACCGTGTCATTGCGAGGAGCGCAAAGCGCG
>JAUNUE010000222.1 GCA_030538335.1 Allobrachymonas sp.
CTTGCAAGCCGAAGCGCACGGTACGGCGCTGGCATTTCCGGCGGGTTTGCCCGCTGAAGTGGTGCAGCGCGAAACTGCCGCTTACCAGGCCCGTAACCGCGCCTTGCAAGAGGGCATCGCAGGCATGAAAAGCGGCAAGGCGCTGCTGGACCGCGAAATCGCCATCACCGAGCCGATGGTCAAGCAGGGCGTGGTGTCGGAGGTAGAAGTGCTGCGGATGAAGCGCCAGTCGAACGAGCTGGGGCTGCAGATGGTCGAGCGCAAGAACAAGTTCATGGCCGACTCCAACACCGAGTTGACCAGGGTAGAGGCCGATCTGGCGCAAAGCAGCGAGAACATGCACGCCCGCGCCGACCCGGTGCAGCGTTCGGTCATCAGGGCGCCGCTGCGTGGTGTGGTGAAAAACATCAAGGTGCACACGCTGGGCGGTGTGATTGGCGCCGGGCAGGAGATCATGCAGATCGTGCCGTTGGACGAAGCCCTGCTGGTAGAGGCCTATATCCGGCCCGCCGACGTGGCCTTCATCTACCCCGATGCGCCTGCGCTGGTGAAAATCAGCGCTTACGACTACGCCCTGTATGGCGGGCTCAACGGCACGGTCACGCTGATCAGCCCCGACGCTTTGCGTGATACCAAACGCGCGAGCGAATACAACCTGAACCCCGATGAGTCGTTCTACCGCGTGCTGGTCAAAACCGACCAGAACGTGCTGACCGACAAATCAGGCAAGCCGCTGCCCATCATTCCCGGCATGAGCGTGACGGTGGACATCAAGACCGGCGAAAAGTCGCTGTTCCAGTACCTGATCAAGCCGATTACGCGCATGAAGCAGGCGTTTCGCGAGCGTTGATGGGAAGTTTGCACAGCCCCATGAAACCGCAACGCCCGCTTCGCTTTCTGCTGCCAAGCCTGATGCTGGCGGCGGGCAGCCTGCTGCTGGCCTTGCCTGCCCAGGCCGCCAGCGAACTGGGCGCCATCGCCCAGAAGGTGCTGGTGCAAGACCCGCTGGTGCTGGAGGCCAACGCCCGCACGGAAGAGGCCGAAATCCTCATCAAACGTTCGCAGGCGCAGCACTATCCGCGTCTCAGTGTGCAATCGGCCACGCCTGTGCTCAACCGCAACAGCAACGACCCCACGAGCAGCAACTACGCCGCACTTACCGGGCGGCTCAACCTCTACAGCTTTGGTGCCATCGAGGCGCAGGTCAAGCGTGACACGGCCCGGCGCGACATGATGCAGCTCAAGAGCGAAGAAACGCGCGAGAACCTGCTCTACACCGTATCAGGCCTGTACCTGCAGGCCTTGCGGGCCAAAGACCAGATGGCGGTAGAGGGCAAGAACCTGGCCCGCCACCACGCCATCATGGAGAACCTGGCGGTTATTGCCAAATACGACGAAGGGCGGCGTTCTGAATTTGTGCAGGCCCAAGCGCGCAGCCTGCAGGTGCAAAACCGCATCTACCAGTACCGGCGCATCATGATGCTCAACCTGGCCAAGCTGCAGCGCTATTACCCCGAGCCGATCACGCTGAGAACCGATTTTGAAGAAGGCTGGCGCAAGCTCATTGCCGGCCTGAAGGACAACAAGGCAGCCGAACATCCTTCGCTGTTGGCGCAACGCGCCGAGCTGGAGGCGATCCAGCAGGAGATGAAGCACCAGCAGGCGGCGCAATGGCCGCGCATCGAGCTGGAAGTACAGCAGGCGCATTCTTTCAACTCGGGCGCCAGGCGGGTCGATCCCCAGGCGCGCATCGTGCTGGAGTGGAATTTCTTTGACCTGGGCACCCGTTACACAGCGCGTTCGTATGCCCAGCAATACGAAGCTTCGGCGGCACGCGAGCGGCTGTTGCAGCAGGATCTGGGCAGCCGCACCCAGATGGCCCTGGTCGATATTGAAGAGACACTGCGGCAGGCCGAGGCCGCGCAAGAACAGATCAAGGCCAGCGAGCAGGTAGCCGAGATGTACAAGCTGCAGTTCACCATTGGCCGGCGCACGCTGATCGATCTGCTCAACGCCAACAACGAATTGGCCAATATGGAAATGGCGCAAACCGTTAACCGCAACGACCAGCGCAGCGCCATGCTGGAATTGCTGCATACCCAGGCTTTGCTCAAGGACTGGGTCATCAAGGACAGCACGCCGCCACCTTTGGGCGACAAGCCCTTTGTTCCGGCAGAGCCTGCGGTGCAGAAAAAATCCACCCCGGCAGCAGCAGCCCAGGCTGAGCCGCCCCCAACCGCTGCATCGGATGCTGCAGCAGGTGTGGTGAAAAAAGTGCCGCCCCAACAAGAGGCGAAGCCAAAAACCGGCACATAAGGCCGAATCAGGCATCCTTGCCTGAGCGGGATGGCCGCCATTGCGGCAGCAGCATCCGCAAATGCACCGGGCTGTTTTTTGAAAACAGCGCAGGGGCATGCCGAGCGTTTTTGCGATGCCTTCTCGCGCTGGGCGTGGCTTTGCAGGCGTTTTCCTCCTGTCTGTGCGGTATTCCCTCGGTTTTTGGGACTGGGGCAGATGCCAGCCCTTGTCAGCAGCGGGTTTGGCGGCTGCGCATGCCAAGTAGCAAGACGGCGAAATACGCTATCTGTAGGGGTAAAACAAAAAAATAACCATACATCTAGCGTATGAACGCTTTCTTCCGGTATAGTTGGCGCCACGCATTTCCGGCTGGTTTGTGCATGGATGCACGGTTTTTCGGCTGGAATGCGCGTTACACGTGATGTCTTGCGTGACGTATTGCCAACCCCATGTCTTGTGCGCAAGGCACAACCTGCATGGAGTTTCACGGGTGAGGAGGGCTGGCCGCTGGCTTGCTACACCGTCACCGTTTGTTCAACGCCTGTTCAATGCCTGTACAGGTTTTGCCAACCGAGTTTTGCACCATGGATATAGCCACGCCCCCACCCCCTGTTCCTTCTACCTCTGTTGATGCTGTGCAGCCCATCTCCCGCGACGTGTTGCTGGAGAAGTATTGCAAGGAGGGCGAGACCAGCGCCGACGACATTTACCACCGTGTGGCGCGCGCCTTGGCCAGTGTCGAGAAGGAAGAGATCCGCGCCGAGTGGGAGCAGAAGTTCCTTGCCAACATGCGCGCGGGCGCGATCGG
>JAUNUE010000223.1 GCA_030538335.1 Allobrachymonas sp.
GGGCTGGCAAGGCTGGCTCATGCATATCGGCACCGGGCTCGCGTGCGCCTTGCCTGCGACCTTGATGTGGTTGATGGTGGTGTGCACGGCCAAACGCTGGTTGGCACGCCAGCTCCATGATCGCCAGTGGGGGCTGGGTGTAGCCATCGGCGTGGCCTGCGGCCGGTTTTCAGCCAGCCTGCTGGCCAGCATCCGTGAAACGCACTGGAGTTTGTGGCTGGGGTGTGCGCTGGCAGGTGGCTTGTTCGCCGCCTTGCTGGTGTCGATGCTGATGCTGCGTGGGCAGTTGCAGGCCCCCGGTGATGTGGGGGCGCAACTGGCCGAATTGCAGGCGCGCATCCGCCCACACTTTTTGTTCAACGCACTCAACAGCGCCATTGCCTTGGTGCGCACCGAACCGGCGCGTGCCGAACGCGTGCTCGAAAACCTGAGCGATGTCTTTCGCCAGATGCTGCAGGATGTACGCCACGCCAGCACCTTGGGGCAGGAGCTGGAGCTGGCGCGGCGTTACCTTGAAGTGGAGCAGGTGCGTTTTGGCGACCGCTTGCGCTTACAGTGGGAGGCGGACCCCGCTGCCAACCTGGCTGCCATGCCCGCGCTGATTTTGCAGCCCTTGCTGGAAAATGCGATTCGCCACGGGGTGGAGCCCAGCCCGCAAGGCGCTGATGTGCTGGTGCGCACGCAGATGCGGGGCAATGTGGTGCGCATTGTGGTGAGCAACACCTCGCCCGCCGGCCCTGGCAAGCCCGGCAATGGCATGGCGCTGGACAACGTGCGCCGCCGCCTGCAATTGCTGCACGATCTGGAGTTGCGGTTCTCGACGAAACAGGAGGACGACCGCTTCACCGTGCGCATTGAAGTGCCGATGCGTTTGCCTGATATGCGGGAGGACAAAACATGAGTACAGACGAGCTTTTGCGCGTCTTGCTGGTAGACGACGAGCCGCTGGCGCGCAGCCGTTTGCGCACCGTCCTGCAAGACATCAAGCAACCGCCGACCGAAGTATGTGGCGAAGCCGAAACCGCGGCGCAGGCCATGGGCCTGATCGCCAGCGCCCGGCCTGAAGTGCTCTTGCTCGATATCCACATGCCGGGCATGGATGGCATGCAACTCGCACAGCGTTTGCGCCAGAGTGCGCCGCTGTGCCAGATCATTTTTGTCACCGCCTCCAACGAGCATGCCTTGCAGGCGTTTGACGTGGCTGCGGCTGATTATTTGACCAAACCCGTGCGTGCTGAGCGCCTGCAGCAGGCCTTGCTCAAGGCCATGGCGCAAGTGGTCTTGCAACGGGCTGTGGCATCGGCCAGCCCGCCTGCAGCCATGCAGCCTGCCGAAGGGGAGGTTCTGTTGATCCAGGAGCGCGGGCAGAGCATGCGCCTGCCTTTGGCAGAAATTCTGTATGCGCGCGCCGAAAGCAAATACGTGGTGCTGTACCTGCGCAGCAGCCGCGAGTTGCTTTGGGACGGCAGCCTGAACCAACTTGAGGAACAGTACCCGGCGCATTTCGTGCGCGTTCACCGCAATGCCCTGGCGCAGCGGCAGGCCTTGCGGCAGATCAAACGCTGCGTGCAGGCCGATGGCAGCGAAGGCTGGCTGCTGCAACTGGAGGGCAGCAACCAATCGCTGCAGGTGTCGCGGCGGCAGTTGCCCGTGGTGCGACAGGCCATGCAATCGGGCTGAACCCCTTTACTGCTGTTTGCGGCTGACGGGTGGTTGCCGCACTTCGGGCATGAACAGTTGTGTCACCTCCACTGCATCAAAGCGGTACTGCTGACCACAGAAACTGCAGTCCACTTCGACCTTGCCCTGCTCGGTGAGAATGCCTTCTGCTTCTTCGCGGCCCAGACCGCGCAACATGGCGGCTACGCGGGAGCGGCTGCAATTGCAGGCGAAGTGCGGCACCGGCTCGTCAGGCGAGGGGGCAAAGCGCAGCAGCTTCTCGTTCCAGAACAGGCGGTGCAGGATGGTGTCAATGTCCAGATCCAGTAGCTCCTGGCGTTGCAGGCTTTGCACCAGCATGGCCAGCCGCTGGTACGCCTCATGGTCGTCGGTGTCCTGTTCGCCAATGCCGCTTGTGCCTGCCAGATTGCCGGCGCCTTGCACCGGCAGGCGCTGCAGCAACAGGCCGGCGGCCACGTCACCATTTGCCGCCAGCACCACGGTTGTGTCGAGCTGTTCGCTGTGGCGCATGTAGTGCTCCAGCACGGCCCCCATATCCGCGAGCGGCTGACCATGGGCATCCAGCAAAGGCACTACGCCTTGATAGGGTTGTTGGCCAGGCAGGCGGTCGAGCGGATCGAGCGTGATGGCACAGCGCCCCCCGTCTTGCGCGTTGAGCATGGTTGCGAGCGTGGCATCTGCCGGTATATCGCCCGTAACGGTAGCAGTGGCACGCAAGGCGAGACTCGGCTGCACCTCGGCCACTGCCACTTTCACAGCCCCTGTCCCCTGCAGTTGCAGCACCAGCGCCCCGTTGAACTTGATGTTGGATTGCATCAGTACCGCCCCGGCAGCCATTTCTCCCAGCAATTCCATCAGGGGTGCGGGATAGGCCTCGTTCCCGGCATGGGCCTGGCGACGTTGCAGAATCTGCTGCCAAGCATCTGTCAGGCGCACGGCCACCCCACGTACGGGCAATCCGTCAAACAGGAACTTTTGTAGCTGGGACATTGCTCTCCTTGTTACGCTCATTCAAACAAAGCGCGAATTGTGAAATAAGGACGACCAGTCTAAAAACAAGACACCTGCACAAGTTGCTACAAAATCGTGCAGTTGTTCACGAAAAAACGGCAATTTCAGCATCGACATGCTCTTGCAAGCATAAAAAGGACGTCATACAGGAACAGGTTACACACGGTACACTTCGCCCATGTTTGCCCGCATCCAGTCTGATATTGCCTGCATCCTTGAACGCGACCCGGCTGCCCGCAGCCGGTGGGATGTGGTTTTTTCCTATCCCGGCTTTCATGCCGTGGTGCTGCACCGCATGGCCCACAGTTGCTGGAACAGCGGCTGGGTATGGCTGGCGCGCTGGATTTCG
>JAUNUE010000224.1 GCA_030538335.1 Allobrachymonas sp.
ATGATGTTTGCCATGATCACGCCCACCCTGATGACAGGCGCTTTTGCCAACCGGGTGTCGTTCAAGGCCTGGCTGTGGATTCTGGTGCTGTGGCAACTGCTGGTGTACTCCCCCTTCGTGCACATGATCTGGTCGCCCGAGGGCATCATGGCCAAGTGGGGCGTGCTTGATTTCGCCGGTGGCGTGGTGGTGCACAACACCGCCGGTTTTGCCTCGATTGCATCCGTGCTCTATGTTGGCAAGCGCGCCGTCAAGCACAGCCACCCGCACAGCATCACCCTGGTCGCCTTGGGCACCGCGTTGCTGTGGTTTGGCTGGTTCTGCTTCAACTCGGGCAGTGAATTCCGCATGGACCAGATGGAAGTCTCCGCTTTCGCCAACACGCACCTGGCCGCCGGTTTTGGCGGCGTGACCTGGCTGGTCTATGAATGGGGCCACACCGGCAAACCCAAGGTGTTGGGCTTTTTGACCGGCACCATCGCGGGCCTCGCCACCGTTACGCCCGCTGTGGGCTACATCTCGCCCACGTTCGCCTGCGTGATCGGCATTCTGGCTTCGCTGGTGTGCTACTCCGCCGTGCTGTTCAAAAACAAGATCGGCCTGGACGACGCACTCGACGTGTGGCCCGTGCACGGCGTGGGCGGCCTGATGGGCATGCTCTGGCTGGGCATGTTTGCCGACAAGGCATGGAACCCGAACAGCGTCTGGTCCAACGGCCTGCTGCTGGGCGGCAACCCCAAATTCTTCGGCGTGCAGGTGCTCTCGGTCGTCATCTCCAGCATCTGGTCGTTCTTCGTCACCTATGCCCTGTTCTGGCTGGTAGACCGCATCACCCCAGTGCGCGTGCCTGAAAGCTACGAAGAAGTGGGGCTGGACATTTCCCTGCACGGCGAGCTGGCCGAAGTAGCCGACCACTGATTGCGCGGGGTTTCATCGCTGCACACGCAGCGGTGAAAACCTGTACCGAACTCTGTTCCGCGTATTCGCGCCCCCTGTTGCAACTGTTTTGCAACAGGGGATTTTTATCGACCCGCCTCACAAGAGATTCACATGCCCGGTGCCGCGTGTCCCATGCGCAGCACATCCACACGCGGAGCCACACCCAACCGTGCAGGCAAGCCAATGGTGCCCATTCCCGAAGCTACAAACAACGGCCCTGCCGGTGTGCGGTACAGCCCTTCGTACCAGCCTTGGGCACTCATGGCAGGCAGCACCTGTTGCCGCGTAATCCAGGGCAGCATGATCTGTCCGCCATGCGTATGGCCGCTGACAACAAGTGCGGCGCTGTCGGGCGGCAGCAGGCTGGCCGTATCCGGGTTGTGTGCAATGATGAGATGCGGCGTGTTCGTCGCAGCAAAAACGGCCTCACCGCCTCGTGTGATTTCCGAGCGCGGGTCGCCACCCCAAGCATCACTCAGGCCACTGATGCGCCACCCATTGAACAACACAGGCCGGGCGCTGGCAGCGCCATCCAGCACCTGCACCCGGTATTGCAACAACACCTTGCGCAAAGCATCTTCAAGGGGTGGCCCTGGCGCCTGGGTGTCGTGGTTGCCCAGCACGGCAAACACCGGATGGCGCAAGTGCTGCAAAGGTTGCAGTACAAGCGCCAAATCTTCTTTCGGGTTGTACGTCCAGTCTCCCGCCACAACCACGGCATCCACGTCCTGCGCATTGAGCACATTGACCAAACGCCGCAATTGCCAGTCGCGCACAAACAAACCCGCGTGCACATCAGAAACAACCGCCAGGCGTAAGGGCGGCACTTCAGCCGCTACGTCAATCGCATGGTGGCGTACCGGCAGCAGGCGCGGCTCCACCAAGCCACTGTAGGCCACGAGCAGCACCAAACCGGCCCAGACGGCGCGTTTCAACCTGGTATGCCACACACTGTTTTGCGCCAACAGCCACAGCGCATGCACACCCAACGGCAGCGTCGCCCACGTGCCCCAGAATATCCAGAGTTTGAAGGCGCTCCTTAAGGCTGCGCCCGGTTCGATCCAGCGCCCTTGCAGATCAGCATAGGCGATCACGATACTTCCCGCCACCATCAGCCAGCCAAGGTACTGAAGCCACCGCATGCCCATAGCGATTTTTGAAGGCGGCATTGCATCAGCAGAGGCAAGCCGTTGCGATTGGTGTGTCATCGGCAGCAATTGTGGCACGCAGGGTGGTGTTGGCAAGCGCTTCTATGAAGGCACGGTGAAGCCCTTTTACTCTGGTGCCGATGGCGCATTACGCCACAGCATTTTTCCCGCACGTTCGGTGGCCTGCTGGCACAGCGGTTCAATCAACTGTGCTTCTGGCAGGTTGCGCCAGAATTTGCGTGGCATGAACTTCTGCATGGTCTGGCGCTTGAGCCGCGCGGGGTTGAAGGTGCTGGTGTAGTAGGTCAGCCACAGCATTTCGCCACCATCGGGAGGTGGCTTCTGGCTGACATCGGCCGGGGGGCCAAAGTGCAGGCGGCCTTGCGGCAGCACATCGCACGCAGGCAGCCAATGCGCACAGCCCAGCGGCGTGAGGATGGACCAGCGCATGCTGGCAAAGCGGTCTACAAAAAATGGCGCCACGGCCTCCACGATGTAGTGCTCCGGCTCGTACCAGGCAATGCGCAGCACCTCACCTTCGTTGTCTTCGATTTTGCGAAAGCGCACAAAGCCTTTCATCAGGTGCTGCGCCCGCAACACCGCCCGCACCTACTTGCGCACCTGCATCACGTCGCCATCGAGCGGATCGTGGCGCAGCGCAGGTTCGTGCACCAACCGCCACAACAGGCGGTAGAGCAAGGCAAAACGCTGCGGGCTGCTGTGGCGGCAGGCCACTTCGCCCAGTTCGACAAAGGCGCGCGGCACCTTGAAACGCAAGGCATCGCACGGTGCTGCCGACAAGTCTTGCTGCATATCTGCCGCATGGAACATATCCACATTCAAAGCCGCCGTGTCCACCCATTGCACGGCCTCAGGTG
>JAUNUE010000225.1 GCA_030538335.1 Allobrachymonas sp.
TTTAGTTTCTAGAATGATGGGGTTTTGGTCTGTAAAGAGTCTCGTCATGTCTGCTTCGCGCCGAACTTCTTTTTTGATTGCGCTTGTTGGTAGCGCCGTGCTTGCGGGTTGTGCCAGCGGTCTGCCAGCCGATCCGGCAGCGGTGGTGGTTGTACCCCAATCGAGCCGCTGCTTGAGTGACGCCGAGGTTGTCCAGTGGGCGCAAGCCTATGCCGCGCGCCAGCCCCTGTCCAACCCTCCTGCGGCCATGAATGCGGCGGATGCAGCCTGTACGCGTACCAAATTTCAACAGCAGTTGGCAGGTTCGGCGGGGCCGCTGGTGGGCTACAAGGTTAACCTGAGCAACCTGCAGGTGCAAAAGACCTTCCATATTGACGAGCCGGTGTGGGGCAGCTATTACCAGTCGATGCTTTTGCCTTCCCGAAGCAGTGTGGATGCCCGGTATGGCGCGCAGCCGTTGTACAAAGGCAGCCTGATGGTGCGGGTGAAAAGCAGCGCCATCAACCAGGCATCTACGCCCGAGGCGGTGCTGCAGCAGGTGGACCAGATCATTCCCTATATCGAGCTGGCAGACATGCAGGTGCAAAAGCCGTCTGAATTGACGGCGCACCACATGACGGCGATCAATGCAGGCGCGCGCATGGGCATTCAAGGCACCCCCTTGTCTGTGTCTGCTGATTCCAGAAGCCAGAAACGCCTGCTCAAGGAGCTTGAGACCATGAACGTGCGCGTGATTGGCAACAAAGGGCGCTTGCTGGGTCGTGGCAAGGGCAGCGATGTGATGGGGCACCCGCTGCAATCGGTGGTGTGGCTGGCAGAGGCTTTGCGCAAGCAGGGGCTGGCCCTGGAGCCGGGGCAGTGGGTGAGCGTGGGCGCGTTTACGCCACTGCTGCGGCCCAAGGCCGGAGAAACGGTGACGGTGGCCTATCCTGGATTGACGGGCGCACGCTCGGTTGTAGTGCGCTTCAAGTAGCGTTAGCTGAATCCTGTCGCGGCCTGGATCTGGCTGGGCTGCGGCATGGCATCGGCCAGCGGGCTGGTCTTTTCAAACGTGACGACGCGGATGAACAACAGACCCACCAGGGTGCGCAGCCCGTCTTCGGGGTCACACGCCAGTTGTGGCAGCAAACTGTTGATTGATACTGGCGCCTCTTTCAAGGTGTGCAGGATGCGCACGGCAACATCGCCCACCCCTTGTTGGGGCAGGTGTCCGACGCGATGCACACGTACCGGCATGTCCCAGTACGGCAGGGGCAGCATCAGGTGCACTTCGGTCAGGGCGCAACGTTGCACATAGTCCCACAGCAACTGCCAGAATGACAAGGGCGCATAGCTGTCCTCGGGCGCAAAATCCAGCGGCTTGTCGTAGCGCACCATGCGGATCTTGGCCTTGTCAAAATCGGCCGCCTGCAAGTGTGATTGCCACCAGGCCTTGCGGCTGCGCACCGTGACCACCGCCAAAGGCGTATCGCGTTCAGCCCCTTGCCACAGCAGATGGTGGCTGTTCCAGTACCGGCGCAGGGCAACCAGACGTGAGGCCAGCGCAAACTGGGCATCTACCTGCGACAGGCTGGTGCCCACGGCTTCGCGCAAGAGATGGCGCAATTGTTCGGCTTGCGTGTCGTCTTCCAGCCGCCAGGTGTGGTGCGCCATTTCGTCTTCGCCCAGCAAGGCCACGGGCTTGCCCTGGTACAGACCTTGCGCATCCAGCACCACACGTTGCAGGTGGCGGTTGCTGGTTTGGCCAAAATGGCAGCCATCCCCTTCTTCATCTTCTGCAAGATCCACATTGCGCAGGTGGCTCAGGTACAGGTCAGGAGAAATGCCAATGGGCGCCCGGCACCAGTCGAGCGGACGCTCCCCCGCAGGGGCGCGTGTAACGGTCAGCAGCGCACGGGCAATATCCTTGACTTCGTAAGGCGTCAGGGCAACGGGTGTATAAAAAACGCGCATTGTTGTTGATTACCTGGTGCAGCGTTGGACGAGCCGCAACAAACCATGCATCAAAAAACCGTTTTGCCATGCAGGAACAGCAAGACAATAGGTTTTTATTGATTAATACCGTAAACCGTGGAACTATTGTGTGACGCAAGAACCATCCATGGCCGGTTTATAGCCCTTTTTGTCAGCAAATTGACAAAATTTTTTATAATCGGTAAATCCCCAGCGTGTTGTCATGGAGTGAGACCCTTAAAAACAACACTTGTCCTGCCCTGCTTCAATCATACGGCCCTATACCATGTCTGCCCCCCGTTCCCAGTCTCCTGTGCTGGAGTCCCCATCCGTACTGCATCTTGAGCATGAACTGGACCGCGCCCAGCCCGTGCGGTTTTATCCGGATATGCTCGGCAAGCACAGGATTTCTGCTGCTGTGCTGGGCTTGGTAATGGTCGTTGCCATTGTGCTGGTGGCGGTGCGTGTATTGCCCTGGGCGGCCTTGCTGTTGCTGCCTTTGCCGGGTTATGCCGCCTACCGTTTTGCCCAACGGGGGTTTGACAAAAAGCCGCTGCTGACGGTGTATCCGGAAAAAGGACTGGTGGCGCGTGAGTGTCTGAATGGCATCGGCTGGAGTTTGCTTGACGATGTGCGCTTGCACGAGCGGGCATTGGGCAAGGCCGAAATTGAATTGCAGTTTCGCCCCGGCATGCCCTGGCCAGGGGTGCGCGGGCAGGCAGAACCGGAAGATGACCCTTATCAGGGGCGGGTGTTGCTGCTGGATATTTCGAGCATGAGTCCGGCGCGGCAAAAGCAGATGTACCAGACGGTGATCAAGCACTACATGGCCTACCGCATCAAGCGCGGCTGGGGTATCAGCCCAAGCATGCTGTAGTCTGCCGCCACCTTTCGAAGATCATTCCGGTTCCAGGCTGGCCAGGTGCGCCACGTCGCCCCAGCCCACCAGCGTCAGGCCCTCGGGCGTCCATA
>JAUNUE010000226.1 GCA_030538335.1 Allobrachymonas sp.
GTACCAAAACAACTCGCAGAGGCCAAAAGTGACGACGAGAATGGTGAACTGGAGAGCTTTGGGTCGCGTCGGATCGATGAATTGCGGCAGGAAGGCGGCCGCAAACAGCAACAGCTTGGGGTTGCTGATGCCCACCAAAAACCCGGTACGAAAAAGCTGCATCTGGCTCAGCGCTGGCGCCAAGGCCGTCGACGATTCCGTGTGCAAGGGTGCGTCACTGCTGCGCCATGCCTTGATGCCCAGCCAGATCAAATAGGCTGCACCCAGATAACGCAGCAGGCCAAAGGTCCGTGGCGAAGCCATCAGCAAAGCGCCCAGCCCGGCCGCAGATACGGCCAGCGCCAGCAACACGGCGGCGAAACAGCCCAGCATGGTGGCCACTGCGCGTTTGGCGCCGAACACGACGCTGCGTGACAGCACATGCAACATATTCGGCCCTGGGGTGCCGCACAGGAAGAAAACGGTAACGAAAAACAGCCACCAGGTTTGCAAACGCATGTGTGCAGCCTATAGAGAAAGACAGAGAAAGCAAAAACAATAAAAAGGCGTGGATTGGGATGCCTGCAGGCCGTTCAAACAACGGCAGCCCGCATGATAGCCCCAGCTTGTGGGCTGTTTTCGCTTGCTCCCTCTGTGGCGGGATGGGAGGGCGCGTTTTTTGTTTCCTGTTGCAACGGCGGTTTGATCATCCTTGGCTATCAGGAGTTGCCATTTGGCCTTGGCGGCAATATGAGTCGTTCTCTACCTTACCCGTTCGGGCTGAGCCTGTCGAAGCCTGGACGCAAACCACTGCCCTTCGACAAGCTCAGGGCGAACGGTATTTGAACTATTTACGTCGGATATTTCAGAGCGAACGCTATCCGTTCTTGGCTATCAAGGCTTTTCATTTGGCCTTGGCAGGCAATGTAAGGCCTCTCTACCTTACTGAGGTTTCTCTACCTAACCCGTTCGGGCTGAGCCCGTCGAAGCCCGGGTGTAAACCACTGCCCGTCGGATATTTCAGGGCGAACGCTATCTGAACTATTTGCGTCAGATATCTACTCCGCCCAAAGTTGGGAGGCATGACTTACCCCCGTTTGGCGCGTGGGCTGGCGGGTTTGCGGTTGGTGCTGCCGTCTTTGCGCCCAAATGAGGAAGTGCTTTTGCGCTCTGCGCCCGGTTGGGCGCTGCGCGGGCGCGAAGGTGCGGCACGCCGTGGCGTGGAGGTGCGACCTTCATCGTTGCCTCTGGCGGGCGTAAATCCGTCCTTCGCAGGGCGCGGGTTTCTGGCGCGTGGTTCTCCGCGAGGGGCTGATCCGGTATCGGCACGGGGGCGGCGTGGTGCGCGGGGTGTGTCTTGCGGTGACCGCTCTGGGCGCGGGGCGTCATCGAAGGATCGCCGTTTGCGGGGCGCTTCAAAACCATCGTCGCGGGCAAAACGTGCAGGCCGGGTGGATGGTGTAGCCGCCCGGGTTTGCCGTTTGCCGCCGCGGTCGGGGTTGCGTCTGGCAGAGCCTGCATCGCGCCTGCCTTTGGCGGGGTCAGTGGGCATGCCGGCGGCCGTCATCACAAGCTGGATGTCGCGCGGGCCAAGTTCCATCCACTGTCCGCGACGCAGGCCACGCGGCAATTGCAGGGAACCGTAGCGCACACGGATCAGGCGGCTCACCGCATGGCCGAGCGATTCAAACATGCGGCGCACCTCGCGGTTGCGGCCTTCGGCAATGCTCACGCGGTACCAGCAGTTGGCACCTTCGCCGCCCGCGTCTTCGATGTTGAGGAATTGCGCGGGGCCATCTTCCAGTTCAATGCCGTTGAGCAGTTGCTGCTTTTCTTCATCGTTCAAGGCGCCCAGCACGCGCGCGGCGTATTCGCGCTGCAGGCCAAAGCGCGGGTGCATGAGCTGGTTGGCCAGTTCGCCCGAGTTGGTAATCAGCAGCAAGCCCTCGGTATTGATGTCGAGCCTGCCCACGGCCAGCCATTTGCCTTGGTGCAGGCGCGGCAGGGTGCGGAACACGGTGGGGCGGTTTTGCGGGTCGTCGTGGGTGACCAGTTCGCCCGTGGGCTTGTGGTAGGCGATGATGCGCGTAGCGGGCGGCTCGATGCGCAGGCGCACGGGCTTGCCGTCGATGCGGATGTTGTCGCCGCGCTGGATGCGTTGCCCCACATGGGCGGGCAGCCGGTTGACGGTGATGCGCCCTTCGGCAATCATCTTTTCCATATCCAGCCGCGAACCCATGCCGGCTTGCGCCAGCACTTTGTGCAGCTTGGGCGCGTCGGCCTCGGGTTGCAGCACGCGCTTGGATAGCGGTTTGCGCGCAGGTGCCTGCTCGGTGGTGTCGGGGCTGTCGGTGGCCTCGGCAGCCGGGTCGCCAAACAGTTCGCCTTGCGATGACGCAGCCTGGTCGTGCGTGCTTGCAGGGCGGGGTTTGCGGCGCGGCGCTGCCTGGTCGGGCTTACGGCTCTTGCTGGTTTTCTTCTTGTCGTTCATGGTTGGCCGTGGTGGTTTCTGATGTGGGTTCAATGTCTGCGGCGGGTTCGGCGGAAAGAGCGTCCGCCGATAGGGTATCCATCGGCAATTCCTGTTGCGCGTTGGCGGCTTCGTCTTCGGGTGGCAGCAGCGCGATTTCGTCCTGGTTCGCGCGGGCCAGCAAGAAGTCAGCCGACCCGGCATCTACCGGCGGCAACTGGTCGAGCGAGGCCAGCCCCATATCGTCGAGGAATTGCCGCGTAGTGGCGAGCAGGGCGGGTCGCCCCACCGTGGCTTTGTGGCCCACGGTTTCTACCCAGCCGCGGTCCTCAAGCTGCTTGATGATGGCGGAGTTGACCGTAACGCCGCGGATGTCTTCAATTTCAGCGCGCGTGACGGGTTGGCGCCAGGCGATGATGGCCAGCGTCTCCAGCGTGGCGCGGGTGTACTTGGGCGGTTTCTC
>JAUNUE010000227.1 GCA_030538335.1 Allobrachymonas sp.
ATTTTCAGCAAATCAGACAGATCCACCTTGCCGTCACCATCCTGGTCGAGCACGGCGTTCATCAGCGCGCCACCCACACCGCCCTGGCTTTGCACGCGGCTGCGTTCGGTACCCAGGGTCTGGCCCAGGTTGGACGCATTCATGCCACCGGCCAGCACTTTCTTGGCCAGAAACGCCATGACGATGGGCGCGAGAATTTTCAGCAACTGCCCGGCCTTGTCGCTGCCCAGGCCCGTGGCCTGCCCCAACCCGGCTTGGGCGCGCGGCTGGTTGCCGCCAAAAATGTGGCCAAGGATGCCATCTGAGTTCAATTGACGGCTGGCCGGTGCGCCGCCGCCAAGCACGCTGCCCAACAATCCACCCAAGCCGCCCAAACCACCGGCAGCGCCTGCACCACCGCCCAGCAGACCGCCGAGCAAGCCACCCAGATCGGGCGCCCCACCGCCACCGCTGTGGTCACGCTGCAGCGCATTGAACAAGGCATCGGCACCACCGGGCGACGCGGCATTGTTCCCCAAAGCACCCACAATCATGGGCAAGGCTGCACCAATGGCCTGCTCAATAGTGTTGGAGTCGGTACCCAGTTGCTGGGCGATTTGCCCGGCCGGTTGCCCCTGGAGCTGCGACATCAGGTCGTCGAGGAGAGAGCCATTCATGCGTGATCCTTTCAGTAGAAATGCCCGGCCTGTATCTGGCCGGAAGGCCATCATGCCATAACGGTTGAAATTGTGTGTGGTACCCGTGGGCTGCCATGCGTACAAATACCGTTTTTGGCAGAAGGCCATAGGTTTGCTCCCCTTGCGATTCGCCGTACCATATCTGTTTGGACAGCGTGAGCCACCTGTCCGCCCAAGCACAGGAGACACCATGTATATCGGCTTGCAGGACATGTTCAAGGTGGGCATCGGCCCGAGCAGTTCGCACACGGTCGGGCCGATGCGCGCGGCGCGGCGCTTTGCCCTGGGCCTGCCCGACACCGCCTTGTGCGAAGTGCAGCGCGTGGAGGTGGAACTGTTCGGCTCGCTGGCGCACACGGGGCATGGGCACGGCACCGATCTGGCGGTGCTCATGGGCCTGTGCGGCGAGGTGCCCGACACCATCGACACCGGCAGCATCTCCAGCCGCGTGGCCGCCATCCACGTCAACCGCTGCCTGCCCCTGCTGGCACGCCACGAGGTGCCGTTTGACATATCGCACGACCTGCTGTTCAACCGCGTGGAAGAGTTGCCCGTGCACACCAACGGCATGCGGTTCCAGGCCTGGAACCGCGCAGGCAGCCTGCTCGACAGCCGCGAGCTGTATTCGGTGGGCGGCGGTTTTGTGGTTGATGCCGAGGAGCACTTTGTCGGCAGCGGGCGCGGTACCGAAAACGCCGTGCCGCATCTGTTCACCACCATGGAAGAACTGCTGGAGCGCGCGCGCCAGCAGAATCGCTTCCTCACCGACTTGCTGTTTGAAAACGAATGCGCCTTGCATGGCGAAGCGGCCACCCACGCCTTTATCGACCGTATCGACGCCGTGATGATGGACTGCATCGATCGCGGCCTGACGACCACCGGCACCTTGCCCGGCGGCCTGCGCGTGCAACGCCGCGCACCCGGCATGGCGGGGCGCCTGCGCAGCACGCCACCCCACGCCAGCGAAGGCGCGATGAACTGGGTCAGCGCCTGGGCCATTGCCGTGAACGAAGAAAACGCTGCGGGTGGGCGCGTTGTTACCGCCCCCACCAATGGCGCTGCAGGCACCTTGCCTGCCGTGCTGCGGTACTACCGCGAGTGCCGCAATGGCGACCGCGAGGGCATCAAGCGCTTCTTCATGGCCGCTACCGCGGTGGGCGCGCTGTGCAAACGCAACGCTTCCATATCAGGCGCTGAAGTGGGTTGCCAAGGCGAGGTTGGCTCTGCTGCCGCCATGGCAGCCGCCGGTTTGTGCGCGGCCCTGGGCGGCAGCAACGACGAAATCGAAAACGCCGCCGAGATTGCGCTGGAGCACCATCTCGGCATGACGTGCGACCCCATCGGCGGGCTGGTGCAAGTGCCCTGCATCGAGCGCAACGCCATGGGTGCCGTCAAGGCCATCAACGCCTGTTCCATGGCCATGCTGGGCAGCGGCATGCACATGGTCACGCTCGACGAGGCGATTGAAACCATGCGCACCACCGGCAAGGACATGCAAAGCCGCTACAAGGAAACGTCGCTGGGTGGCCTGGCCATTACCGTATCGGTGGGGCAGGTGGAGTGCTGATGATGCCCGTATATGCTTGATCAACCAGGATCAGGGCAGACCCAAAGAAAAACCCCGGCAGCCTTGCAACTGCCGGGGTTTGCGCATGTGCGCGCGATGCTTATTTTTTCAGACAGGTACTCATGAACGCCTTGCGCTCTGCACCTTTCTTGCCAGCCGCCTCGATATTGCAGGTCTTCATCTTTTCCTGCTGCGCCTTGCGGCCATCGGCCAGACACGATTTCATGAACGCCTTGCGGTCGGCGCCGGTCTTGTTGCTGGTTTTGGCCTGCACATTGCAGGTTTTCATGAGTTGTTGCTGCGAGTTGAAGGCATAAGCGCCGCTCATCGACAGGGCAAGTGCGCCAAGCACAAACAATTTACGCATGGCAAGATCCTTTCGGTCAAACCCGGGAATCGGGCGGCGGTATTGTGCGCCAAAAACGCAACACCGTTATGAAACTGCAGTCACAAAAACGGGCAAAAAATAAATCCAAATACTGCTTGTTCCAAAAAAACATTGCACTGCGCAGCAGTTGGTGCCACCATGAAACACCCGGACAGGCTGTGCTGATGTTGCTGCCTGCGAGGTTGGCCTCTGCCCGGTGCGAGAAATGGAGAACCCCATGTTTCAGCACATTCTGGTACCTACCGACGGCTCCGACCTGTCACGCCAAACCGTGGCCCG
>JAUNUE010000228.1 GCA_030538335.1 Allobrachymonas sp.
CTCTCAGCGCTAGTACCTGAAACTAGTGCGTCTACCAATTCCGCCACCTGGGCAACAACCAAGGGAGAATCATATCAAAAATCTGCGCAAAAGCCCAAAAGAATCGAAGGATTTTTCAAACGAGATCACCGGAACCGTACAAGGCCACCGCGACGGGCACGGTTTTGTGGTGCCTGACGACGGCTCGCCCGACCTGTATCTGCCGCCCAACGAAATGCGCGCCGTGCTGCACCGCGACCGGGTAGCGGCCCGCATCGCCAGTTACGACCGCAAGGGCCGCCCCGAAGGCCGCGTGACCGAGATCATCGAGCGCAGCAAGCAACCCATCATTGGCCGCCTGTTGCAGGAAAGCGGCGCCTGGCTGGTGGCACCTGAAGACAAACGCTATGGTCAGGACGTAATCATCCCCAAAGATGCCACCGCGCATGCTGAACCCGGCCAGGTGGTGGTGGTGGAACTGACCGAACTGCCCGCACTGTATGGCCAGCCAGTGGGCCGCGTCAAGGAGGTGCTGGGCGACATCGACGACCCCGGCATGGAAATTGAAATCGCCGTGCGCAAGTACGGCGTGCCGCATATCTTTTCTGACGCCTGCCTGCAACTGGCCAAGGCTTTGCCCGCCACCGTGCAACCCCAGGAATGGTCAGGCCGTGTGGATTTGACCGATGTGCCGCTGGTCACCATCGACGGCGAAGACGCCCGCGACTTTGACGATGCCGTGTATTGCGAACCCGCCGTGGTCAGCGGGCGCGGCAAAACGCCCAACGGCTGGCGCCTGCTGGTGGCCATTGCCGACGTGAGCCATTACGTGGAAAACGGCAACGCCATTGACAACGATGCCTACGAACGCGCCACCAGCGTGTACTTTCCGCGCCGCGTGATCCCGATGTTGCCCGAAAAACTCAGCAACGGCTTGTGCTCGCTCAATCCCGATGTCGACCGCCTGTGCATGGTGTGCGACATGCTGATCACCGCCACTGGCGACATCCACGCCTACCAGTTTTACCAAGCCGTGATGCACAGCCATGCGCGCTTCACCTACACCGAAGTGGCGGCCATCCTCTCCAACACCAAGGGGTTGGAGGCGCGCAAATACAAGGCGCGTGTGGACGACCTGCTGCACCTGCACGGCGCATTCAAATCACTGCTTTCGGCACGCGAACGCCGTGGCGCGATGGATCTCGAAACGGTGGAAACGCAAATCGTCTGCGACGAAAACGGCCGCATTGAAAAAATCATTCCCCGCGTGCGCAACGACGCGCACAAGCTGATCGAAGAAGCCATGCTCGCGGCCAACGTATGCGCGGCCGATTTCATCCTGCAGGGCAAGCAACCGGGCCTGTACCGCGTGCACGAAGGCCCCACGCCCGAGAAGGTGGAAATTTTGCGCAACTATCTGCGCACCATGGGCATTGCTGCCAGCGTAAGCGACGAGCCTACGCCGCGTGAGCTGTCAACCATTGCCGAGGCCACCAAAGACCGGCCCGACGCCGAACAGATCCACATGATGCTGTTGCGCAGCATGCAGCAAGCCATCTACAGCCCCTACAACAGCGGCCACTTTGGCTTGGCCTACGAGGCCTATACGCACTTCACCAGCCCGATCCGGCGCTACCCCGATCTGCTGGTGCACCGTGTGATCAAGGCGATTTTGCGGGGTGAAAAATACCACTTGCCGGTATTGCCCACGCCCGGCGAAGCGCAAGAAAAACTTGCCCTGCGCCTGCAGAAAAGCGCTGCTGCACAGGCCAAAAAATCCACCGCCAAACCAAAAAAGGCCAGCGAAGAACTGCTGGCCTGGCAGGCCGCGGGACTGCATTGCAGCGCCAACGAACGCCGCGCCGACGAAGCCAGCCGCGACGTGGAAGCCTGGCTCAAGTGCAAGTACATGCGCGACTTTTTGGGCGAAGAATTCAGCGGCATTGTCTCCACCGTTACGAGCTTTGGCCTGTTCGTCACGCTCGAAGCCATGTACGTCGAGGGTCTGGTGCACATCACCGAGCTGGGCGGCGACTACTTCAAGTTTGATGAAGTGCGCCAGGAGCTGCGCGGCGAGCGCACCGGCGTGCGCTTTGCCTTGGGCAGCCGGGTGCAGGTGCAGGTCATTCGCGTCGATCTCGACGGGCGGCGCATCGACTTCCGTCTGGTGCGCGCGGGGGATGCATTGCCCACACCCGACTCTGCCGCAAAGAAGCGGGGCAGCGCCAAACGCCTGCAACCCGGCAACGGCGGCGACAGCCACACCGAAGAAGAGCAGGTGTGGCAGCCGCGCAAACCCGCCAAACGCTCCACCAGCCGCAGCAAGGCCGCGCCGCCTGCCCGCAGCAGCGCTTCGTCACGCAGCAAACCGGCAAGCCCGGCGCGAAAAGCGACGCGGGCACCCTCCAAAAGCAAAGGGCGCAGTGGCCGCTAGGCCTGTAAAGAACCGCTTATGCCAATTATCATTTCTGAGCTCAAATTTCTTGCTGAAAAATGGGTGGCTTATTGGCACACCCATCCAGACTCTCAGGAGCGCGAGGCATTGTCTTGGGTAAGTGATCGAGAGTGGGACTTGGTTAACTACGAACCGTTAATAGCCTGGGCAATGATTTTGGAGATATTGAAGCTTGACTCAAGCGGAAACATTCAGGAAGTTTTGTCTGCAGGCCCTTTGGAAAGTCTCCTCGCAAAGCATGGCCCTCTAGTCATTGAAATGGTTGAAAACGAGGCAAAACAAAATCCGCAATTTGCGCAATTGCTTGGCGGAGCATGGAGAAATTCAATGACAACTGAAGTTTGGACTCGTGTACAAGCAGTCTGGGATCGCCGAGGGTGGGACGGCAACCCTCCAGCCTAACCTTTCGGTCAACTGGACGCCTCAAGACATGATCCACACGGCAACAGCGGGACGTGCGTCATTTGAACAG
>JAUNUE010000229.1 GCA_030538335.1 Allobrachymonas sp.
GGTTGCTGGCAAGCATGTCGAAAAACCGGCGTGTGCCGATCACGCTCGGGTCGGTGTTGGTGGCGTCGATGACTGCACCGTCGCGCACCACGTTGTCGCAGACGATGACGGTACCGGGGCGCGAGAGTTTGCGCGCCCACTCCAGGTAGTGCGGGTTGTTGACCTTGTCGGCGTCGATAAAGACAAAATCAAACGGTGCTACGCCTTCACGCACAAGCTGTGCCAAAGCTTCCTGCGCATCGCCGACGCGGATATCGACGATGTCTGTCAGCCCTGCATGGGCCACGTTCTTCTGCGCTACTTCAGCATGGTGCGGTATCGCCTCCAGTGTAACGACCTTGCCATGGGTGCCGACTGCGCGCGCCATCAGGATGGTGCTGTAGGCCGCCAGCGTGCCGATTTCAAGCACACGCTTGGCGCCTGTCATCTGCACCAGCAGTTGCAGCAGCTTGCCTTGGTTGGGGGCTACGGCAATGGGCGGCAGTTCGGCGGCATCGCTGGCCGAAAGCACGGCCTGCAAGACCGGATCGGTGGGCCCGAGTTTTTCCACAAAATAGGCATCGACGGCAGACCATTGTTCCTGAGACATGCAACTTTTCCTTTCCCGTCAACCGTGATGGTGCTAACCATTGATGGCGTAAGAGCCCAGCACCTTGTAGAACGCGCAGATCGGTCGCAGGTCTTGCAAGGCCGCGGCTACGTGCGGGTCGCTGATATGGCCTTGCAGGTCGATGTAGAAAAAGTACTCCCACTGCTGGCCGCCCCGCGCCGGGCGTGATTCGAAGCGCGTCATCGACACGCCATGCCGCTTGATCGGCTCCAGCAGATCGTACACCGCGCCGGGGCGGTTGATGACCGAGACCACGAGGCTGGTGCAGTCATTGCCCGAGGCTTCGGGCATTTGCAGCGTTTGCGGCAGGCACATCACGGCAAAGCGTGTGCGGTTGTAGGTTTCGTCCTGGATCGAAGGCGCGACCAGATGCAGGCCGAAACGGCGGCCGGCGCGCTCGCTGGCAATGGCCGCCCAGGCGGGATTTTCGGCAGCCAGACGCGCGCCTTCGGCATTGCTGGCAGCGGCATGGCGCTCGGCATCGGGCAGATGTGTATTCAGCCATTTCTGGCACTGCGCCAATGCTTGCGGGTGCGCGTACACGGCTTCAATGCCTGTGAGGTCGTTGTGCTTGCGCAGCAGGTTGTGGCGGATCAGCAGATCGGTCTCGCCGATGATGTGCAGCGGCGAAGTGAGGAACAGATCGAGCGAGCGCGCCACCACGCCTTCGGTGGAGTTTTCCATGGGCACCACGCCAAAAGCCGCGCGGCCCGAGGCCGTGGCCTCGAACACCTCGTCAAAACTGGCACACGGTACGTGGTCGATGCTGACGCCAAAAAAAGCTTCGGCCGCCTGCTCGCTGAACGTGCCCTGTGGCCCGAGGTAAGCCACGCGGTGCGGCTCTTCAAGCGCACGGCAGGCCGACATGATTTCGCGCCAGATGTTGGCAATGCTGGCAGGCTGGAGCGGCCCCTGGTTGGCGGTTTGCAATTTGTGGATGACCTGCGCTTCGCGCTCGGGCCGGTAGACCTGCGAGCCTTCCTTGCGCTTGATGTCACCGATTTCATCAGCCAGCGTGGCGCGCTGGTTGAGCATCTGCAGCAGTTGCTGGTCCACCGCATCAATGGCGGCACGCAGGTCGTCAATGGTGCGGGTCATGGCTGGGCAAGGTTCAGTTCTTTACGCCAAGAATGCTGGCGGCTCGGGCATCAAACGCCTTGATGCGTTTTTCGACATCGGCGCGGGTGGCTTCCACCAGTTTTTCTGCCAGCAGATTCGCCAGCTGCGGGTTGGCTGCGTAATATTTCCTGATCACGGGCGATTCGAGAAACGCCACCAGTTGGCGCAATTCGTCGGCGGTGAATTTTTCAGCGTAGGCAGGCACCAGCACATCGACACTGATGCGGTCGTTGCGCGATTTGATCAGCCGCATATTGTCGTCGTTGAATTTTTTCAACTCGGCATCGAGCTGGCTGGCGGCAGTTTTTTGCTTGGCCGCAGGCAGTCTGCCCAAGCGCGGCATCCAGGCGTCGACCACGGCGCGGTTGGCGGTGTCGGCCAGTTGGGCGATCAGCGCGTCCATGTCCTGCGCCTTTTGCAGGTTGACGATGCGCGTGGCCAGTTCGCGCCGCGCCGCATCTTGCGCTTGCACGGCCAGGGGCGCGCAGGCGGCAGTAACGATCACAGCGGCCATGGCCGCACGTCTGGAAAAAACGGGAAAAAGCTTCAACAACACAATACCTCTGTCTTTCAACGGGCCTGCCGGGCAGGCCCAAAAGCGGACAAAACCTGGCGCACCTTTATTGCGGTGCATCCGGCGAATTGTCCTCAGCAGAATCTTCCGCCGGGCCGTTTTCAGCCTCGGTGTCCTCATCCGCAGCATCATTTTCCACAATACGCTGCACGCCGATCAATTCTGCGCCGTCATCGAGCGCGATCAAGGTAACACCTTGTGTCGCCCGGCCCATTTCGCGAATTTCGAGCACGCGGGTGCGCACCAGCACGCCCGTGTCGGTGATGAGCATGATCTCGTCGTCTTCGTTGACGAGGGTGGCGGCCACCACCTTGCCGTTGCGCTCGCTTTGCTGGATGGCGATCATGCCCTTGGTGCCGCGGCCATGGCGCGTGTATTCGGTGATGCTGGTGCGTTTGCCGTAGCCGTTTTGCGTGGCGGTGAGTACGCTTTGCTGCTCGTCTTCAGCGACCAGCATGGCGATCACGCTCTGGCCTTCTTCGAGTTGCATGCCGCGCACGCCACGCGCATTGCGTCCCATGGGGCGCACGTCGTTTTCGTCGAAGCGCACGGCCTTGCCGCCGTCGCTGAACAGCATCACGTCGTGCGCGCC
>JAUNUE010000003.1:0-2197 GCA_030538335.1 Allobrachymonas sp.
TGGCGCGCACTTCGGGTAGCAGGCGCTGGCTGGTGGCGCCGTCGAGGTTCGAGAACGGCTCGTCTAGCAGCAGCAACTCCGGCTCGGGTGCGAGCGCACGCGCCAGCGCAATGCGTTGCTGCTGGCCGCCCGAGAGCTGGTGCGGATAACGTTTGCCCATATCGGCCAATCCGACCAGATCCAGCATGTGCGCCACACGCTCGGCGCGTTCGGTGCGGTTGCGTTTTTGCAGGCCAAAGGCCACGTTCTGCGCGGCGTTGAGGTGCGGGAACAGGGCATAGTTCTGAAACACCATGCCCATGCGGCGCTGCTCGGGTGGCAGATGCACTTGTGGTGATGACAACACTTTTTGCCCGAGCTGGATGCTGCCTGCGCGCACCGGCTCAAACCCGGCAATGGCACGCAGCACCGTGGTTTTGCCGCAACCCGAGGGGCCGAGCAGGCAGGCGGTGTGCCCCGCAGGCAGGTGCATGGAAAACCCCTGCACCACGGTGTGCTGGCCGGTAGGCGCATCGTAGGCAACGTGCAGTTCTTCGATGGTGAGGTCGGCGGGCATGCGGTATGGATGTTCGAGGAAATAAGCTGATAAATACGCTTTCATCCGTTCGGGCTGAGGTATCGAAGCCCTGGTACAAGGAAGCCTGATGTAAGCCATCTTGCCCTTCGATACCTCAGGGCGAACGGGGTTCAATTATTTCCGGGTTTGACTAGTGGCTTTGCCTTCCTGCTGACGCGCCAACACGATCACCGGGATGATGCCCGCGAGCACAATGCCCAGCGCCGCAATCGCGCCTTCTTCATAGGTGCCGCGTGCAGCTTCGGCGTACAGCCAGGTAGACAGCGTTTCGAAATTGGCCGGGCGCAGCAGCAGGGTGGCGGGCAGTTCTTTCATGGCATCAACAAACACCAGCATGGCCGCGCTGCCCAGCGCCGGGCGCAGCAGGGGCAGTTGCACGCGTCGCAGCACGCCCAGGGGCTTTTCGCCGAGCAAGCGGGCGGCCTGCTCCAGCCCCGGCGGTTGCTGCAGCAAACCGGCCTGGATGCTGTTGGCGCCAATCGCCACAAAGCGCAGGCTGCAACCCAGCAGCACCAACACGCCCGCCGACATCAGCGGCAGGCCGGGCAGGCCAAGTGCTTCGGCCATCAGGCCATCCATCTTGAGGGCAGGTGGCAGCAAGCCAATCGCCAACACTGTGCCGGGCACGGCATAGCCAAGGCTCGCCAGCCGGACTGGCCACCGAGGCGCTTGCATCGAATGCAGCCCCTGGCGCGACGCCCATGCCACCAGCAAACCGCCGAGCATGGCGCAGGCGGTAACGGCCAGCGCCAGCGCCAGCGTGTTGCCCAGACTGGCCAGCAGTTCTGCCGAGATATGGCCGGTTTGCGCCAGACGCTGCACGCTCTGGTAAACAAGATAGCTGGCAGGCGCGACGAAACCCAGCAGCACCGGCAACACGGCCACGCCCAGCGCCAGCACAGCGAGCAGGCCCCGCAGGCGTTTGGGCCGCATGCGGCGCTGGCCTTGCACGCTGGCAAAGCGCATGCGCGCGCGGCCGTGTTGCTCCAGGCTGATCAGCAACAGCACCACGGTCAGCATGCACAGGGCGATTTGCGCCGCACCGGCCAGGTCAGAGCGCGTGACCCAGGTGGTGTAGATGCTCACGGTCAATGTATGCACGCCCAAAAATTCCGATGCGCCGATGTCGTTGAGGGTTTCGAGCAACGCGAGACTCAAGCCCACCACCAGCGCCGGGCGCGCCAAAGGCAGCACCACACGGCGCAGCACGCCCCATGGCGTGTAGCCCAGCGAGCGCGCTGCTTCCATCAAATGGGCAGATTGCGAGAGGAAAGCCGCCCGTGCCGACAGGTAGACATAGGGATAGAGCACCAGCCCGAGCAGCACGATGGCGCCCCACAGCGAGCGGATGTCAGGCAAGCGCCACTGCCGGGGCGAGTCGTACCCCAGCAAGGTGCGCAAAACCGTTTGCACCGGGCCAATGGGGTGCAGCAAATCGCTGTAGGCAAACGCCACGATGTAGCTCGGCATGGCCAGCGGCAGCAGCAAGGCCCAGGCCAGCACACGCCGCCCGGGAAAGGTGTAGGCCGTTACCAGCCAGGCACAGCCCGTGCCCAGCACCAGCGCAATACTGCCCACACCCAGCAACAAATAAAAGGTGTTGAGGCTGGCCTCGGGCAA
>JAUNUE010000003.1:2207-25947 GCA_030538335.1 Allobrachymonas sp.
TGCGAGGTGCAGGCGCATCTGGCCGATAACCGGGTGCGCGCCATCGCCTTGCAGGGCCGTCCACGCCAGCGACAGCACGGGTGCCAGTACCGACAGCACCACCAGGCAGGCAGCGGCAGCGCCGACTTTGCCGGTGGACTGCAGGCGCAGGCGCAAAGAAGCGCCCGGCCAGAGGCCGGGCGCAGAATGCATCACCAGTGGGGGCGATGTTTCAGCGGTCAAAACCCACCTTGTCAATCAGCAGGCTGGCGCGTTGCCGTTGCTTGGCAATTTCCACCAACGACGTGGTATCGGGCGTGAGGGAACCTACGCTTTGCGCGATGATCGGGTCAGCCGCCACGCCTTTGCGCACCGGGTATTCGTAATTGGCCTGTGCATACATTTGCTGCGCCTGTGGCGAAACCAGAAACTCCAGCAGCTTGATCGCCTGCGCCTTGTTGGGCGCGTTCCTGGCAATGGCCGCGCCACTCACGTTGACGTGCGTGCCTTTGCCATTGGCAAACGTCGGGCGGATCACCTGGATGGCATCGCCCCACTTGCGGTTGTCGGTGCCGGGCGCTGCGGCTTTCATCTGCCCCACATAGTAGGAGTTGGCCAGGCCGATATCGCAAATGCCGCCGAGAATGTCACGCGCCACATCGCGGTCGCCGCCTGCCGCCTTGCGCGCCAGATTGGCTTTTACACCGCGCAGCCAGGCTTCGGTTTTGGCCTCGCCGTCATGCACCAGCATGGCGGCCACCAGCGCGGTGTTGTAGGGGTGCTGGCCCGAGCGGATGCAGATCTTGCGCTTGAAGCGCGGATCGGCCAGGTCTTCGTAGCGCAGAGCCGGGAACTGCTGGCCCTTGTCGGCATACAGCACGCGCGCACGCAACGACAGTGCAAACCACTGGTTGTCCGCATCACGCAGGTGCGCGGGAATGGCGGCGTTAACCACTTTCGATTGCACCGGCTGCGTCAGCCCTGCCTGCACCAGATCCAGCAGTGCGCCCATGTCCACCGTCATCAGCATGTCGGCGGGCGAACGGGCACCTTCGGCCTTCACACGCTCGAGCAGACCGTCTTTGACAAACACGGTGTTGACCTTCACGCCGCTTTGCTGCGTGAATTTGGCGAGCAACGGCTGGATCAGCCCCGGCTCGCGCGTGGTGTACAGCGTGAGTTGACCAGCGGCCAGTGCGGGCAACGCCAACAGGCTGGCGCTCACGGTCAACATGCGCGCGGCACGTTGGAGTATTTTTTTGGAGGAAACGCGGTTCAAGACTGATCCCTTGTGAATTTGTTTAAATGAGAATGATTATCATATTGCAGGTGCAGCAAACCGCAAACCCATGAGGGGCAAAGGCCTTTGGCCGGTATGGGCAGGTCTGGAAAAATCGCAAATGGTTATTTGCGCAGCCGCTCGATCAGCCCGTTCAGCGCGTCCAGCGAGCCGAACTGGATCGCCACTTCGCCCATTTCCTCCACCTTGCCGTGGCGTTTGCTGCGTTTCTTGATGCGCACTTCCACCTGCGCCATCAGCAGGTCGGAGAGTTCTTCTTCCACGCTGCGCACATCGGCCGATTTGCCTGCGCGCGGTTTTTGCGGCGTGAGTTCAAACTCGGCGCCGAGTTTTTTCACCAGACTTTCGGCCTCGCGCACCGAGAGTTTTTTGCTGCCGATCTGGTTGGCTGCGGTGATCTGTGTGGCGCGGTCAAGCGCCAGCAAAGCGCGGGCATGCCCCATGTCGATATCGCCCGCCATCAGCATGGTCTGCACCGGCTCGGCGAGGTTGAGAAGGCGCAGCAGGTTGCTGGCGGCGCTGCGGCTGCGGCCCACAGCCTGTGCGGCCTGTTCGTGCGTCAGGCCAAATTCGTTGATCAGGCGTTGCAGGCCCTGCGCTTCTTCCAGCGGGTTCAGGTCTTCGCGCTGGATGTTCTCGATCAGCGCCATTGCGGCGGCGGCGTGGTTGTCCACCTCGCGCACCAGCACCGGCACAGCGTCCAGCCCGGCAATTTTTGCCGCGCGAAAACGGCGCTCACCGGCGATGATTTCGTATTTGCCTGCGTTGGCGCCCTCACCCAAACGACGCACAAGAATCGGCTGCATGATGCCCTGCGCCTTGATGCTCTCGGCCAGTTCGTACAGCGCGCCTTCGTCCATGCGCGTGCGGGGCTGGTACTCGCCCGGCACCAGTTGCTCCAGCGTCAATTCCGACGGGCTGCCATCGGCACGCTCCGTTGCGCTAGGCATGTCGGCGGTGGGGCCTAAAAGGGCTTCAAGTCCACGGCCCAATCCTTTTTTTCTGCTTGCCATATATTCAAAAATCCTTGTGCGGGAGCGCGTTGCCGCTCCCGGTTCACAGCGTCTTGATGCGCTCGGTCATTTCCTGCGCAAATTCGATATATGCCTTGCTGCCGCGCGCGGAGGGGTCAAACACCACGCCGGGCAGGGCGTAGCTGGGTGCTTCGGCCAGCCGCACATTGCGCGGGATGACAGTGTTGAATACCTTGTCGCCAAAGTGACCTTTCAACTGGTCGCTTACCTGCTGCTGCAAGGTGATGCGCGGGTCGAACATCACGCGCAGCAGGCCGATGACCTTGAGCTGCGGGTTGAGGTTGGCGTGTACCTGCTTGATGGTGTTGACCAGATCGGTCAAGCCTTCAAGCGCAAAGTATTCGCACTGCATCGGCACGATCACGCCGTGCGCCGCGCACAGGCCGTTGAGCGTGAGCAGGCTCAGCGCGGGCGGGCAATCGATCAGGATGAAATCGTAGTCGCCATCCACGGCGGCCAGCGCGGTTTTCAGGCGGTTCTCGCGCCGCTCCTGATCGACCAGTTCCACCTCGGCGCCCGCCAGTTCGCGGTTGGCGCCCAGCATGTCGTAGCCGCACGCATCAGCCCGCACTTTGGCCTGCGCCACGCTGGCCTGCTCCAGCAGCACGTCGTACACGGTGTGCGCCAGCGTGCGCTTGTCCACATTGCTGCCCATGGTGGCGTTGCCTTGCGGATCCAGATCCACCAGCAGCACGCGCTGGCCCAGCGTGGCCAAACCGGCCGCCAGGTTCACGCTGGTGGTGGTCTTGCCGACGCCGCCTTTCTGGTTGGCGATGCAGAAGATGTGGGCCATGGTTTGTCAAAAAGAAACGCCTTGCATCCATGCGCATAGCACGGCAATTGGCAAAGCAGGCGCAAACATTGTAATGGGTGGGTTTGGGCGGCCGAAATGCAGCGCCAAATGGCAAATGCCACCCAAGGCACAGGGGGCATTGTCAGCAAACTGTCCTTTTGCCATTTTGCAACGCCCCAGAAAGACAAGGCAGGCAAAAAAGACGAAATGCCCATCTGGCGCGGCCTGTGGCTGATGCCGGTAAAAACATGAATTGCTTCTTTCCGGCAAATTTTCAAAAACCTACTAATTTGTAACCACCGCTTCACATCTTCGCGTTTGGCGTATAGAATTGTTACCGCTGCGTCAGTCAAGGTGCGGGTGTGCCCTGGTGGGCGAAAATGCATATTACCGAGCCGTGCCGGTGCCCCCGGTGAGGTTGTGTGCATTGCCCGTGTCATGAATGGCGCGCAGCTTTTTTTAATAACGGTTCGGGCACATATCGGGAATCAGGGTGCGTGGCAGGCGCGGGCAACCGACCCAGTTGCGCGAACAGAGGAAATTGACAATGTTTGACTTATCGGGAACTGTCAAAGCCCCGGCTACGCCGTGGACTGATGCAGAGAAGAAGAAGATAGGCTGGCGCGTCCTGCTATTCGGAACTCTCTCCAACTTCAGTATCGGTATTTTGTATACATGGTCGAACCTCAAGGACATCCTTGAGTACCGTTCGGTCAACTTTCTGACAAACGGCGGCGCTGCCGCGGTTAATGCTGCTGACCGACTCTACAAAGAGTGGGACATTACCCAGTTGAGCTGGCCCTACGCCTATGGCGGCTTCATTTCTGCACTGATTGTGGTGGTTGCAGGTCCCATGCAGGACAAAATGGGCCCGACCAAGGTGATCTGGTGGGGTATTTTGATGGTGGGTGGCGGCGCAATCCTGTGCAGCTTCTTCACGCACCAGCCTCTGCTGTTTACCATCATGTTCACACTGCTTATCGGTAACGGTATTGGCTTTGTGTATGCCTGCCCCCGTGCCGCAGCCATGAAGTGGTTCCACCCCTCCAAAAAGGGTCTGGTGAACGGTTTGGTAGTGGCAGGTTTCGGCCTGGGTGCCCTGTGGCTTGCCCCGTTGGAAATCTACTTCCTGAAAACCCTGAACTGGTCGCTGGAGCGTACGCTGCAGGTGCTGGGCGTGTTGATCCTGATCCTGGGCAACATCGCTGCCTTCAACGTGTACAACCCGCCCGAGGGCTACAAGTTCCCCGAGATCCCTGTTGATCCCAACAAACCGCTGAAAGAGAACCAGAAGAAAACCGCCTCCATCGGCATGGGCACTGTTGCCAAGAGCCCCCAAGCCTGGATGCTGTTCTTCGTGTATGCGTTCTACTGCTCCGCTGGCGCCATGGTGATCTCCAACGCATCCGACATCATGCGCGTGCAAGGTGGTGGCGAAGACGGCCCTTACGGTGCTGCCGTGAAAGCCCTGATTGGTGTGATGGTGATGGTTGCTTCCATTTCCAACGCCACCGGCCGTTCGCTCGGCGGCATGCTGTCTGACAAGATCGGCCGCAAGCCCACTTACTACCTGATCCACACGGTGCAGGGCATCAACATGTTCCTGTTCCACTACTACACCACGCCTACGATGATCTTCATCGGTACGATCATCACCTGCGTGGCTTACGGTACGGTGATGTCTACCACGCCTTCCATCGTGGCCGACTACTGGGGCCTGAAGTCTTACGGCGGTAACTACGGTATCGTGTACACGGGCTGGGGTCTGTCGCTGATCATTGGCCCGACCATTGCGCAGTTCTCGAAGAAGTATGTGCTTGATAACAATCTGCCTCTGACGCAGAGCTACCACATCGCTTACTACGCTGCCATTGGCTTGATCGCCATTTCCTTCGTGCTGGCATTCCTGGTGCAGAAGCCCAAGTTCATCCAGTCTGAAGTGATTGACGACTACATCCTGTCGCCTGAGGAAACCCGCAAGGCCTAAGCAGGTTGCTGTTCAGCAGACCTTGCCAAACAAGGCCTGCTGGCAGAAAAAGCAAAAGCGCTGGTGCAAACCAGCGCTTTTTTTATTGGGCGCGGTCTTTGTTGATGCATGCCCCGAAAAAGCGGCCTGAATTTCAATCGCTGCCCATTCTGGAAATCTGCGCCCACGGCGCTTCAGACAAACTGGCAGCCAGATAATCAACCAAAGCCTGCACGCGCACGGGTCGGCCACGGCCGGTAGGCGTGAGCAGGTGCAGGGCAATCGGGTCTACTTGCCATTCGGGCATGAGGTGTTGCAGGGTGCCGCTTTGCACATCGTGCCAGACCAGAAATTCCGGCTGCAGCGCCAGCCCCAGCCCGGCCTTGAGCGCGGGGGTTAGTGCCTCGGCATTGTTGGCACGCAAGGCTGTGGGCATGGATTGCGCAAAGCTGCCGTGGCGCGCATGGACAAAGCGCCACGGCGCGGTGCCGCGCGCGTGGCCGTATTGCAACGCTTGATGTTGCGCCAAATCGCGCGGATGCTTCGGCTTGCCATAACGCTGCACATAGCCCGGTGTGGCCACCAGCAAAATGCGCACATGGCACAGGCGCCGCGCCAGCAGGCTGGAATCGGCCAGTTGCGCAATGCGCAAAGCCACGTCAAAACCGCCTGCGATCACATCCACCTGTTCGTCGCTCAAATGCAGATCGAGCATGACTTCAGGGTGTTGCGCCATGAAGCCGGGTAACAGCGGTGCCAGGTGCGCCACGCCAAACGACATGGGTGCGGCCACGCGGATGCTGCCGCGCAGGCTGCGGCTCTGGCTGCTGACTTGCTCTTCCAGCGCTTGCGCGGCCTGCAGCAATTGCGTGGTCTGCTCCAGCGCCGCCTGGCCGCTTTCGGTCAGGCTGATGCGGCGCGAGTTGCGGTAGAACAACGCCGTTTTCAGCCGCGCCTCCAGCCGCTTCACGGCTTTGGATACCGTGGGTTGCGACAGCCCCAGCTCGGCTGCGGCACCTGCAAACGAGCCGGTTTCAGCCACTTTGGCAAACAGCGCCCACGCTTCAAGATCAGGCAAGGGTGTCATGATGCAAATCCCGAATATGCTGTTTTTGGAATGGATGAAATTCCATTCATTCTATTTTGTTTTGGTTAAGCTGCACCATCTGCCAGTTATCACACACCTCGTTTCAGGAGAGCAGCCATGATTGAACACCGTCCTTTTGACCAACTCGGCCACGCCAACCACGGCTGGTTGGATGCCAAGCACCACTTTTCGTTTGCCAGCTACTTCAACCCGCAGCGTATGGAGTGGGGCGCGCTGCGCGTGTGGAACGACGACGCGATTGCGGCGCACAGCGGCTTTCCCATGCATCCGCACCGCGATATGGAAATCGTCACCTACGTGCGCGAAGGCGCCATCACCCACGAAGACAGCATGGGCAACAAGGGCCGCACCGATGCGGGCGATGTGCAGGTGATGAGCGCAGGCACCGGCCTGCAGCATTCCGAATACAACCTGGAGCCATCGCTCACGCGCATCTTCCAGATCTGGATCGAACCCGACAGCCGGGGCGGCGAGCCGTCGTGGGGCAGCAAACCCTTCCCCAAAACCGACCGCTCAGGGCAATTCATTGCACTGGCCAGCGGCATGCAGGGCGATGACGAGGCGCTGCCCATCCGCGCCAACGCCCGCGTGCTGGGTGCCACCTTGAAAGCAGGCGAATCGGTGAGCTACGATTTTGATGCGCAGCGCAAAGGCTACCTCGTGCCCGCCACCGGCGCGGTTAAAGTCAATGGTCTGGCGCTGGCCGCACGCGACGGCGCCGCGATCAGCGACGAAGCACGCATCACCATCACCGCGCAGGAAGATGCCGAGCTGGTGCTGGTGGATGTGGCCGGGTAATACCTTCACCGCAAAGTCGCTGAAGACGCCGGGTTTAGCAGAGGGAATATGGATTTTCCTTGCCTAGCATGACTCGGCGCTTCCAGTGCTTTGGTCAAGTCATTCCAATTCCATCTGGAAACATGCATAACCGTCATTCCCGTGCACGCGAGGATGACGGTTTTTTATTTCATTTCTCCAGAGCAGGATAGAAAGTCCCTTCAAAACTTCCTGTTTGCCCACAAAAATCCGCTGCATATGCCAAGCTTGTGTAGCATGCAGGGCGTTTAGTTGGCAAGACTACATACTTCGCAGCCCCCACCACCGGAGAACCCCATGCGCGACACCCCCAAACGCCTTTCACACCTGACGCTATTTCTGCACTGGACGGTGGGGCTGGGCTTTCTTGCGGTACTGGCCGTGGGTTTCTACATGAAATCCACCGCCACCTTCGCGCTGTATCCGCTGCACAAATCCTTCGGCGTATTGCTGTTTGCGCTGGTCATGGCACGTGTGGTCTGGCGTGTCATCAATGGCTTTCCCACCGAGATGGGGCAGCACCAGCCGTGGGAACACACGCTGGCGCGCGTGGTGCATTGGGTGCTGCTGATCGGCACGTTGCTGATGCCGCTGTCGGGCATGCTGATGTCGATCATGGGCGGCAGCGGCCTGCAATTGTTCGGGCTGGAACTGTGGCCCAACAACCCCATGCCCGAGGTGCCGGGGCGCAACCTGCCGCTCAACCCGGCCCTCACGCGCTTCGCCCGCAGCATGCACGGCATCGTGGCTTGGGCGATGGTGGTGGCGATTGCGCTGCACGTGGCTGCCGCCTTCAAACACCATTTCATTGATCGTGACGGCACGTTAAGCCGCATGCTGGGCAAGCGTTTGCTATAAACGGCAATTTTGCAGGTCGGGTTAAGGCACGAAATCAGGCACCAAGTGGTGGCGACTGTGGTGGACCGGCTGCAACGTGCCGCAGCCTGATGTGTAGGTTGGATGCACGCACCACCTTACACATCAATCAGACCCCACATGGCATCGCGAGCCATGAGCAGGGGAAAATGGGCAGCATCTATCCAGTTGTCCGGAATGCGACACCTGAAAGCCTTGGTTTTTACATCACGGTTGTTTGCCGCTTGCGACTGTGCTTCAGGCCTTGGGCAAGGTCACGCCTTGTTGCCCCTGGTACTTGCCGCCACGGTCTTTGTAGCTGGTCTCACACACCTCGTCGCTCTCGAAGAACAGCACCTGCGCGCAGCCTTCGCCTGCGTAGATTTTGGCGGGCAGCGGGGTGGTATTTGAAAACTCCAGCGTCACATAACCTTCCCACTCAGGCTCGAATGGCGTGACGTTGACGATGATGCCGCAGCGCGCGTAGGTGCTTTTGCCGAGACAAATCGTCAGCACGCTGCGCGGGATGCGGAAATATTCGACCGTGCGCGCCAGCGCGAAGCTGTTGGGCGGGATGATGCAGACATCGCCTTCAAAATCGACAAAGCTCTTTTCGTCGAAATTTTTCGGATCGACCACGGTGGAGTGGATGTTGGTAAAAATCTTGAACTCGCGTGCGCAGCGGATATCGTAGCCGTAGCTGCTGGTGCCGTAGCTCACGATTTTGTGGCCGTCTGGGGCGTGGCGCACCTGCCCCGGCTCGAACGGCTCGATCATGCCGTGTTCCTGCGCCATGCGGCGAATCCATCTGTCGCTTTTGATGCTCATGCTGCGCCTTGCAAAAATACTGCGGTAATAAGGGAATCGCGCCATTCTACGGGGGCTTGAACAGGCGGGTGTGCATTTGGGACTATGATGACGCGCCCCAAGAGCCTGTTGCGCGTCTCCCGGTGGGATACGCACAGCGCCCAGACCGTGTCATGGTGAGGAATCCACCGTGCGACCTGGCATCTTGTGGCCTTGCCGAGAAACAAGCAGATTGCAACGCCGCTTTCAGTGGCTCGCAATGACACCCTGCGTTGAAAAATGGATGTGCAGAAGTGAACCAGGAAACCCGCTGGACCCCCCGTGTGACCGTTGCCGCCGTGATCGAGCGCGAGGGCCGCTTTTTGCTGGTGGAAGAGCAGCAGTCGCGCGGGCTGGTGCTCAACAACGCTTCGGGCCACTTGGACATTGCCGAGTCGCTGCCTGAGGCCTGCGTGCGCGAGGTGCTGGAAGAAACCGGGTTTGACTTCACGCCCGAGGCGCTGGTGGGCGTGTACCTGTCGCGCTACCGTGGCCACGACCCGGTGCACAACCGCGAACGCGACCTGACGTTTTTGCGCTTTACCTTTTGCGGGGCTTTGGGCGACTTTCATCCCGAGCGCGAACTTGACACCCCCATCGTGCGCACGCTGTGGATGACGCCCGAAGAAATCCACGCCAGCCGCGCCCGCCACCGCAGTCCGATGGTGCTGCGCTCGTTGCAGGATTATCTGGATGGCCACCGCTTTCCGCTCGATACCATCCATGCCGATGCCAGCGTGGCGCACCCGGCGGATTTCGGGTCGCGTTGAACCGCATCGCAGAAACCATGCCGCTTTCAAGGGTTAACCTGACTGAAATCGACGGAAAAGGGCTTTGGGTACGGTGCTTGTTTGTTATGCTTTGGCGGGTGTGTCGTCTGCACAAGATGTTCCCATAATTCTTCTGCGTATCTGTAATAGACAATACGGCAGGAACAGACCCCCGAAAACGCATGGCCTCGATTGACCCCCGTTTACCACCGCAAACCCTGACCGTTGCCGAACGCGCCGCGTGGGTGGCTTTGCCGGTGGCCGGTTTGGTGGCTTTGCTTATGCTGCTGGCGCAAGGCGCGCTGCCGTGGACTTTCAACCTGCCTTGGGTGCCCGCGCTCAATATGGGTTTTGATCTGCGCATCGACGGCCTTTCGGCGCTGATGCTGCTGTTGATTCTGGGCGTGGGCAGCGCGGTGTTTGTCTATGCCGGGGGCTATCTGGCCGGGCACCCGCAGCAGCGGCGCGCCTATTTGCTGCTGACGCTGTTTGCCACGGCCATGGTCGGTTGCGTGAGCGCCGACAACCTGTTGCTGCTGTTCCTGTTCTGGGAGTTGACCAGCCTGCTGTCGTTTTTGCTGATCGGCTTTCACCACCACGAAGAAGACAGCCGCAAGTCGGCGCAGCAATCGATGCTCGTCACCGGCGCGGGCGGACTCGCCATGCTGGGCGGCTTTGTGGTGCTGGGCCAGTTGACCGGTACTTGGCGTATCAGCGCCATCATCGAGCAACTGCCTGCTTTGCCTGACAGCACCGCCTTGCGCGCTGCCGTGGCCTTGGTCATGGCGGGCGCTTTTGCCAAGAGCGCGCAGTTTCCCTTCCACTTCTGGCTGCCGGGTGCCATGGCTGCGCCCACGCCCGTGTCGGCCTACCTGCACTCGGCCACGATGGTGAAGCTCGGCGTGTACCTGTTGGCGCGGCTCGATGCGGGCATGGATGGATTTGGATGGTGGCAGACCAGTCTGCAACTGGTGGGCTGTTTCACTGCCGTGTGGGGCATGGTGCTGGCCTTGCGCGAGCGTGACCTGAAGCGTATTCTGGCCTGGTCGACCGTGGCCACGCTGGGCGTGCTGGTGTTTGTGGTCGGCCTGCCCGGTTACCAGGCGGCCGCTGCCGTGGCCACGCTGCTGCTGGCGCACGCCATGTACAAGGCCACGCTGTTTTTTGTGGCGGGCAATGTCGACCATGGCACGGGCACCCGCCTGATTGATGCATTGGGCCTGTTGCGCAAGCACATGCCGCTCACCGCTGCGGCGGCGCTGTTGGCGGGTTTGTCGATGGCGGGCTTGCCCGGCACCTTCGGCTTTATCGCCAAAGAGGTGCTGCACAGCGCTGAGGCTAACGCGCCGCATCTGGCAATGGCCGGCCCGGCCATGCTGCTGTTTGGCGCGATAGGTGTGGCCGTGGCTGCGACTGTGGCCTGGCGCATTTTCTGGCAGGCGCGCAATACCGCGGTTTTACCTGCACCACCGCACGAGGGCGGCTTGGCTCTTGCGATGCCGCCGCTTGCGTTGGCAAGTCTGGGCTTGCTCACGGGCTTGTTCCCGTCTGTTGTGTCAGGCTTGGTGCAGCAGGCGGCGCTCGCCATGCACCCGGCTGTTGGTGTCACACCCGTGCAATTGGCGCTCAACGGCCCGGTCTTGCTGGCCGAACTGCTGCCTTTGTTGATCAATCTTGGTTTGGGGCTGGTGATTTTCCTGCTGTGGGAATTGCTGCACCGCCTGCTCGATACGGGGCTGCCGCATATTCCCTCAGGGCCGGGCGTCTTCCAGAAGGCGCTGCAACTGCTGTCGTGGGCAGCCGTCAACACCAGCCGCCGTTTGCAGCATGGGCGGCTTTCGGGCTACCACGGCCTGATGATGGGCGGCATCATGGCGGGTGTGCTGGCGGCCATGCTCGGCACCGGCGCGTGGGCGCTGCCAGCATTTAACGTGCCGTCGTGGGGCGCAACGCTGGCCTGCGGCGTGATCGTGCTCGGCGCCATCCTCGCCTTGCATATGCAAAGCCGCATTTCGTTTGTGCTGGCTTCGGGCCTCGTGGGTTACGGCAGTGCCGCGCTGTTTTTGTTTGCAGGTGCGCCTGATCTGGCCTTTACGCAGTTCTCGATGGAAACGGTGATGACCGTGGTCATCACCGCCACCCTGTTGATCGTGCGCCTGGGTGGCAAGCCCGACAAGGCCGCGCTTCCCGCCACGCGCTGGGGGCATGCGCTGGTGGCCGTGCTGTCGGCCACCGTCATCACCGGCCTGCTGCTGGCCGTGCTGGCCCAGCCGTTCAACAACCTGCTCGGCAGCTATTACGGTGAGCAAAGCGTGCCTGCCGCGCACGGCCACAACGTGGTCAACGTGATTCTGGTGGACTTCCGTGGCTTTGATACCTTGGGCGAATCAAGCGTGGTGTTCTTTGCGCTGATGTCGGCCCTGCCGTTGCTGGCTGCGGCGCGTGCTGCGCGCAAGAAAAAAGCACAGGCGAACCAGCAAAGCGTATCCACAGAACCTGCAGAAGGAGGCACGCCATGAAGCTCAATTCGCGCGTGGTGGTGCTCGAAACCATGAGCCGCCCGCTGTATGTATTGATTTTGCTGCTGTCGGCTGCCGTGTACTGGCGCGGCCACAACGAGCCGGGCGGCGGCTTCATTGCGGCGCTGCTCGCATCCAGCGCCACGGTGCTGTGGGCCTGCACGCATGGCCGCGAGGCGGCGCTCAAGCGCATGCCGCTCCAGTCGCCCGTCAAGCTGGGCGTGCTGGGCGTGCTATTGGCCGCAGGCTCGGGCATTCCGGGTTTGCTGGCAGGCCACAGTTATATGCACCATTTGTGGTGGAATTTCCCCTGGATCGACCTGACCACGGTGCAGATGTTCGACCTGGGCGTGTACTTTGGTGTGTGGGGCGGCATAGGCGGCTATGCGGTGGAGCTGATGGCGCTGGGCGACGAAGACCTGGCTGAAGAGGAGGCCCGCCAATGACCTGGGTGATGGCCTTCGCACTGTGGTGCACGCTGGCAACCGGCGTGTACCTGCTGCTGTCGCGCGACCTGCTGCGTTGCCTGTTCGGCCTGATGATGATGGGCAGCGCGGGCAACCTGCTGGTGTTCATGAGCGGGCGCGTGGGCAGCGCCCTGCCGCCCGTGGTGGCTGCACCCGCGCAGGCGCTCACGAGCCAGGACGCCAACCCGGTGCCGCAGGCGCTGGTACTCACCGCCATCGTGATCGGCTTTACGCTGGCCTGCTTCTTGATGCTGCTGGCGGTGGCTTTGCTGCGCACCGGTGCCAGCGACGATGCCGACGCCATTCGCGATGCCGAGCCACCGGCCACCGACCCGGTCAAGCCGCCGTATGCGGCTGATGCCCTGCAGCCTGTGGTGCTGTCTCAGGCTGCGCAAGCGGCCACACCCCACGCCACGGCGCAGGAGGGGCAGGCATGACATCGTTCCTGATCGTCTCGCCGGTGCTGCTGCCGCTGCTCACGGCGGCGTTCACCGGCCTGTTCCTGTCGCAGCCCGCGTTGCAGCGTACCGTGAGCCTGGCCGGGGCTTTTGCTTCGCTGTGCTGCGCCGTTGCGCTGGTGTGGCTGGCCGCGCGCGGCGTGCAGTTGCAGATGGTTTTCGGCATGTGGGATTTGCCCTACGGCATCGGCTTTCGCATCGACCGGCTTGGCAGCGCCATGCTGCTCATCTCCAGCATCCTCGCTTTTGTCTGCCTCGTCTTTCTGGCCAGCGATGCCGACCCCGGCGCTGCGGCCACGCGGCAACTGCCGCTGATCCACGGCCTGATGGTGGGCGTGGGCGGTGCCTATGCCACCGCCGACCTGTTCAATATGTATGTGTGGTTCGAGGTCATGCTGGTCTGCTCGGTCGGCCTGCTCGGCGCGGGCGGCAAACCGCACCAGCTTGATGGTGCGCTCAAATACATGACCCTGAACATGCTCGCCACGCTGTTGCTGCTGGTGGGCGTGGTCATGGTCTATGGCCTGACCGGCCACCTCTCGTTTGACGGCATCCGTGCCGCCTGGCCGCAGGTCAACCCCGCAGTGGGCGGCCCGGTGCTGGCCTTGCTGTGCCTCGCACTGCTGGCCAAGGCCGGGGCGTTCCCCTTCTTTGGCTGGTTGCCGCCCTCGTACCCCACGTTGCCTGCGCCCACACTGGCGCTGTTTGCCGGGCTGTTGACCAAAGTAGGCACTTACGTCGTGCTGCGTGTGCTGGGCGATGTGTTTGTGCTCGCCGTGCCGGGCTGGTTGAACGAAGCACTGGGCTGGATTGCCTGCCTGACCATGTTCACCGGCGTGCTGGCTGCTGCCTACCACTGGGACATGCGGCGCATTCTCGCGCTGCACATCATCAGCCAGATCGGCTACATCCTGCTCGCCATTGCGCTGGGCAGCAAGCAGGGGCTGGCGGCGGCGCTGTTCTTCATCATCCACAACATCCTGGCCAAATCGAACCTGTTCCTGATCGCCGCCATGGTCGCCAAACGCACCGGCAGCTACGACCTGCGCCGCATCGGTGGCCTGTACGCCGTGCACCCCGTGCTGGCGCTGCTGTTTGGCATCTCTGCCTTGTCGCTGGTGGGCATTCCGCCGTTCACGGGCTTCTGGGCCAAGCTGCTGGTGCTGCAAGCCACCCACGCGCAGGCGCGCCCGGTCTGGCTGGGCATGGCGCTGCTGGTGAGTTTGCTCACCATGTATTCGATGATCAAGATCTGGATGGAAGCCTTCTGGAAGCCGCACCCGCAAGCTGACGCCACGCGGCCGCTGCAACTGCTGCCCGCCGGCAATATGGCACCCGCCTGGATCGCCAGCCTCGGGCTGACGGCGCTGCTGGTATTTGTCGCGGTGTACCCGCAGGCGCTGATCGGCTTTGCCAACGCCGCCGCGCAAACGCTGGGAGGCACGCCGTGAAAAAGGTCTTTGCCGCCATCCACCTGTTCTTCACCTTCGTCTGGGCGCTGATCATGTCGGGCGTAGACACCTTCAAGGTCGTGATGCAGCGCGGTGCGGGCGAGGGCAACCTTCCCCCGGCCCAGCTCGTGCGCATGCAGTTTGCGCCCATGTCGGCCTGGGGCGCGACGCTGCTCGCCAACATGATCACCCTCACCCCCGGCACCACCACCATCGACATCGACATGGACAAGCACGAACTGCTGATGCATGTGCTCAACGCGGCCGATGTGGAAGGCGTGATCCAGGGCGTGCGCGACACCTTCGAGCCGGATCTGGTCGTGCTGTTCGGAGACAAACCATGACGGCCACCACCCTTGCCGCCCTGATCGTGATCGCCGCCGTCGCGCTGGCTGTGCCGATGGCGATTGTGCGCGTGGTGCGTGGCCCCACCGCCATTGACCGCATCGTGGCGCTCGACATCCTCTCCGCCTCGTCACTGGCACTGTGCATTGCGTCGTCGCTGCTGGTGCAGCGCATGGTCTTTATCGACGTGGGGCTGGGGCTGGCGATGGTTGGATTTGTGGCCACACTCGCCTGGTCACGGCTTGTGCGTTACAAGGCTCCGGCTCCATTGAAGTCATCCACGCCGTCTGCCTCAGCCATGCCTGCATCGGCCCGCCACGAAGGAGAAGCGCCATGATGCAAGCCGTATTCAACATACTCGGCCTGGCCCTCATGGTGCTGGGCAGCGGCCTGCTGCTGGTAGCGGCATGGGGCGTCAACACCCTGCCCGACGCCCTCTCACGCCAGCACGCCGCCACGCTGGCAGGTACCTTGGGCGTGTTCAGCATCTGCATCGGCGCCGCCCTGCTGCAAGCCGACTGGAGCTGGACGTGGAAGCTCGGCCTCATCATTACCTTTTTGCTGCTGACCATGCCCGTGGCCTCGCACATGCTGGCACGCGCTGCGGTGGCGCAGATGGATGACGAGTAGGGTGGGTGCTTGCACCCACCCGCACTTTCCGATTTACTTTTTGTGCGTGTTGTGAAGATGCCGCGTGGGTGCAAGCACCCACCCTACTCGCTTTGACACGAAACAGCTTGCGAACAAGGTGATTCAGGTGCTGGAAAAGCAAAACACCAAGGCCATAAGCCAGATGAGGGCGAAGGCGAGGCAGGGGATGGTTGAGCGTCAAACATCAAAACCAACCACCTTGCTTTGGGAGGCTCCAGCTTCATGAATATCAGCACGGTGTCTGCTTCGGCAGCAACAGGTGGCGGATTACACCCGGCACAAAAAAGCGCATATTTTCTGTACTGGAACTCCCATGCGTGACCACTACCTTGCACGCGATCTGTTTGGCCTGCTGGGCAAAGGCATTGACCTGGCGGTAGTGCTGATGGCGGTGGGCTGGCTGCTTGCAGCCTGGTTTGCCTGGCGCAAACCCAAACAAACGGGCCACAAACTGCTTTGGCTGACCGTAGTAGCTGGTGGCGCCCTGATGAACGTAGCCCTGGTGCAATACGCCGTCAACAGCGCCCTGCAACCGTTGCGCGAGCAGAAAACCGCGTACCAGCTCCGCTACGACGCAGCCAAAGCCGTATTTGATGAACGCTGCAAAACGGCAGGGGTGAAGATTTACAAAACGGTGGAGAACGTGGAAGGCATCCAGTTGGAGGGGTTGCGGGAGGGAGGAAAGACACCGGGCATGGACAACCCTGATTGGGAGGGGGCGGGGATGCCGTATGAATATACGGGAAAGAGTTTCATTAAAAGTTTTCTTTTTAATGAATATCAGGGAACCGCAGGATTTAACGACGAATTACAGCCCTACGATCCTGCAAAGGGGTTACGTGGCTCTTTTGGCGGTGGTGGGCCACTTGTTGGCTATGGCTATCGTTATGTGGATGTCAAACAGGAGGATGGCAGCTTTATCCGTTATCACCGATCTTTTGATGCCGATGGCAAACCCATGCAGGAGTTGGCTCAAGAACCCATACCTGCTGCAAATGCAGCCCGCTATATGGTGCGTTATATCAACGACCCCAATCCTGAAGACCGCAAACATTGGGTTGCAGGCGCTACGGTCGCTATTACCGATAGCCACACGGATGAGACACTGGCCGAACTCAGGGCTTTTGCATTTGAACAATTGTTTGGAAGTACAAACCAGCGCTTGCCTTGGCGTAATGTCAGGCAAATGTGCCCTTTGGAAGCCTACCACGGAGACAATAAGAGTATTCGTTTCTTTGTTGATCAGATCATTAAACCCATTCAGGAGCCTAAAAAATGAGCACGACCCAAACACCTAGTATTCAAGAATATTTGAAATATGCCCATCTGCAGATGGCAGCAGAGGCATTATTCAAGCTTCAAAAACCTGAGACTCAACCGGGAGATAGAGCGTACGGTACAGCACTTGATGCAGAAATGCTGGAGTTTGGCAACAACCGTGCCAGCGTATTTGCCCCAAGCGATGCCGCACAGTTTGCAGAAGACTGGGAACTGGTAGAACACATCAGCAACACAAAAACTGGTTTTAACACGTAAGTCGGGTGCGTAGGCTGGAACCGCCGAAGGCGATTCCGGCGTATGTTGCTGCTTGAGTCTCCACATACGTCGGAATCGCTTCGCGGTTCCGACTTACGACTCTGCGAGCCCCGGAACCATCCATTGCGTAGCGGCATACGCACAACGCGCGCAAAAAGTTGCGTAGTTGCGTAGGGTGGGTGCTTGCACCCACGCGGCATCTTCACCACGCACGCAAAAAGTGGGCTGAAAAGCCCCGGTGGGTGCAAGCACCCACCCTACCTACTGCGTTTTATCAAGCCCGCTCAAACACTGCGGCAATGCCCTGCCCGCCGCCAATGCACATGGTCACCAGCGCATACTTGCCTTGCATGCGCTGCAGCTCGTACAGCGCCTTGGTGGTGATGACGGCGCCGGTTGCGCCGATCGGGTGGCCGAGTGAGATGCCCGAGCCGTTGGGGTTGACCTTGGCCGGGTCGGCACCCAGCCCTTTGGTGACGGCGCAGGCTTGGGCGGCAAAGGCTTCGTTGGCCTCGATCACGTCCATCTGGTCAATGGTCAGGCCGAGTTTTTTCAGCAACATTTGCGTGGCCGGTACCGGGCCGATGCCCATGGTTTTGGGTTCTACGCCTGCGTGCGCGTAGCCTGCCAGGCGTGCCAGCGGTTGCAGGCCGCGGGCCTTGGCAGCGCCCGCTTCCATCAGCACTACGGCTGCCGCCGCGTCGTTGATGCCGCTGGCATTGGCCGCAGTGACGGTGCCATTTTCTTTCACAAACACCGGCTTCATTTTCTGGAAGTCTTCGAGCTTGGCGCCGGGGCGGAAGTGTTCGTCCTTGTCAAAAGTGACGTCGCCTTTTTTGCTTTTGAGCACAATGGGCACGATCTGGTCCTTGAAGCGCCCTTCGCTCCACGCCACTTCGGCGCGGCGGTGGCTTTCGAGTGCGAGTGCGTCCTGGTCTTCGCGTGTGATGTGGTGTTCAGCCGCCACATTCTCGGCCGTGACGCCCATATGGATGGTGTGGAAGGGGTCGTGCAGGGCGCCGACCATCATGTCAACCATCTTGGCGTCGCCCATGCGGGCGCCCCAGCGCATGTTCAGGCTGGCAAACGGCGCACGGCTCATGTTCTCGGCGCCACCGCCAATCGCCACGTCGTAATCGCCCAGCAAAATGCCCTGCGCGGCGCTGACGATGGCCTGCAGGCCCGAACCGCAGAGGCGGTTGACGTTCATGGCGGGCGTTTCCTTGGGGCAACCGCCGTTCATCGCTGCCACACGCGACAGGTACATATCGCGCGGCTCGGTGTTGACGACGTGGCCGAAGACGACGTGGCCCACGTCCTTGCCTTCGGTTTTGGCGCGGGCCAAAGCCTCTTTGACCACGGTGGCTGCGAGGTCCACCGTGGGGGTGTCTTTCAGGCTGCCGCCAAAGGTGCCAATGGCGGTGCGCACGGCGCTGACGACGACGACTTCTCTGGACATGGTGTTCTCCTCTTTCAGGTGGTTTTGCAACGGGTGGAATGGCGAAAAATGGTGCACTGCAATTCATCATAACGCAGCGGTTTGGCACCTTTCACTGTGCAAAACCCGTGGAAAACCCGCGGAAGTGGGCCGTGGGACAATGGCAGTTGGTATTGATGGATTCTCATGCAACATTCCTTGCGCTCGCTGCTGCTGGCCCTGCAGTTTTTTACCCGCATCCCGCTGCCCTCGCCCGTAGAAAAATGGGTGGGTTTTGCGCCCGAACGCATGCGCGAGGCGATGGGCTACATGCCGGCCATTGGCTGGCTGGTGGGCATGGTGGCCTCGCTGGTCTATGCCGGGGTGCTGGAACTGTGGGGCACGCCGTTGATGCTGCGCGCCTCGCCCACCCTGCTGGCGCTGCTGGCCGCCCTGTTGAGTACTGCGGCCACGATTTGGCTGACAGGTGGCATGCACGAAGATGGTCTGGCCGATGTGGCCGACGCGCTGGGCGGCTATGCCAGTTCCGAGCGGGCATTGCAGATCATGAAAGATTCGCGCGTGGGCAACTACGCCGTGTTGACCCTGGGCATGGCGCTTGTCCTGAAGATGGGGCTGCTGGCCGCACTGGCCTTGCTGCAAACGCGCACGCTGTTCTGTGTGTTGGTCACCGCCCATGTGGTGTCGCGCTTTTTTCCGCTGCTGCTGGTGAATTGGCTGCCGCATGTGGCGCTTGAAGGCCAATCCAAAACGCGGCAGGTGGCCGGGGTGATTGGCGGCATCCGCCTGTGGTCGGCCGCGTTGTGGTGTTTGCCGCTGGCCGCTGTGTACTGGCTGCCGCGCGGCGGCGCCTTGCTGTTGCTGCTGGTCGGCAGTTGCACCGTGATTGCGGGGCTGGTGGCCATGCTCATGGGCTGGTGGTTTCACCGCCGCCTCAAGGGGTTTACCGGCGATTGCCTGGGTGCCACGCAGCAGGCCTGCGAGCTGGCTTGCTACGCCACGGCGTTGACGGTGATGCTGCAGGTCATAGCTGTCTGAACCTTGTCTGTGTCGGTTCCACCCTCTCATCCCCGCTGGTATCTGCTGCGCCACGCGCAGCCCTTGGTGGAAGCAGGCGTGTGCTACGGCCAATGGGATATCGCTGCCGATCAAGCGGCCACAAACGATGCGGCGCACGCCTTTGCCCGGCATCTGTGCGAGGCGCAAGACCTCCGTTCATCATCGCCTTTGCTGCTGCAATGCTCGCCGCTGCAGCGCTGTCAGCAACTGGCGGATGCCTTACTGCCTCTGTTGCAACAACACGGCATCCAGGCAACTTTGCAAAACGATACGCGCCTGGCCGAACTCGATTTCGGCACTTGGGAAGGCCAGCCGTGGAGCCGCATCACACCGGAGCAATGGCAGGCATGGACCAGCGATTTTGCGCACTACCCGCCGGGCGGCGGTGAATCGACCATGCAACTGCTGCAGCGGGTGCGTGCTGCCGCTGACGAAGCCTTGCGCTGGCTGCAGCAAAACCCCAACGGCAAAGTGGTGTGGATCAGCCACGCTGGCGTGATGCGTGCACTGCACTGGCTGCAGCAGCACGGGGCAACTCCGCCCGCCACCGCCGGGGCTTGGCCGAAAGAGGGTGCGTGTGGTTATGGGCAGTGGCTGGAGGTGGGTGCTGATGTCCATCTTCTCCGCACAGGTGATGCGTAAAATCCGGGCATGACCACGCCCTACGCCCCCTACCCCACAGGCCGTCCGCGCCGCCTGCGCCGCGATGCCTTCACGCGCAACCTGGTGCGCGAGCACCGCCTGCACGCGCACGACTTCATCTACCCGGTGTTTGTGCTGGATGGCGAAAAACGCCGCGAAGACGTGGCCTCCATGCCCGGCGTGGCACGCTTGTCGCTCGATTTGTTGCTGCCCGTGGCCGAGCGCTGCCTGCAACTGGGCATTCCCTATCTGGCGCTGTTTCCGGTGGTGGACGACCCGCACAAAGACGCCACAGGCAGCGAAGCAGCCAACTCCGAAGGGCTGGTGCCCACGGTGGTGCAGGCGCTCAAAAAACGCTTTCCCGAACTGGGCGTGATGACCGACGTGGCGCTTGATCCGTACACCAGCCACGGGCAGGACGGCATTCCGGATGAGAGCGGCTACCTGCTCAACGAAGCCACCATCGAACAATTGCAAAAGCAGGCGCTGTGCCATGCGCAGGCAGGGGCCGATATGGTCGCACCCAGCGACATGATGGACGGGCGCATCGGCGCGATCCGCCGCACGCTCGATGCGGCAGGCTGTATCGACACGCGCATCATGGCCTACAGCGCCAAATACGCCAGCAGTTTTTACGGCCCCTTCCGTGACGCAGTAGGCAGCAGTAAAAGCCTGGGCAAAAGCAACAAGAAGACCTACCAGATGGACCCGGCCAACGGCAATGAGGCGCTGCGCGAGGTGGCGCTTGACATTGCCGAAGGTGCGGACATGGTCATGGTCAAGCCCGGCCTGCCCTATCTTGACGTGCTCTGGCGCGTGAAACAGGCCTACCAGATGCCGACCTTTGCCTACCAGGTCAGCGGCGAATACGCCATGCTCAAGGCCGCAGCCGCCAACGGCTGGATCGACCACGATGCGGTGATGATGGAGTCACTAATTGCTTTCAAGCGTGCCGGGGCAGATGGCATATTGACCTACAGTGCGCTGGAAGCAGCGCAGTGGCTGCAAGACCATCAGTTTGTGGGTTGAGCTGCCGAAGAAGGGGCTGATTTGCGGATTCGAGCAGCTAAAGGCTCCCACACCGGCACCAGCCCCGTAGGCAGGGGCGGCAGGGCGCCGAGTTCGCAGCGGTTTTCTTCAGGACAGTGAAAGTCGCTGCCGCACGAGGCATACAGCCCGCGTTGTTGGGCCAGTGCAGCAAAATGGGCTGATTCTGCGGGGCTGTGGGCTGAAGTGACCACTTCCACTCCCTGGCCGCCCAGCGCCACAAAGTCATCGAAAAACGCCTGCTCTTGCGCAGGGGTGAGGTCGTAACGCGCCGGATGCGCCACCACGGCCATGCCGCCTGCCGCGTGGATCCAGCCCAAGGCGTCAGGCAGGCTTGCCCACTGGTGCGGCACAAAGCCGGGTTTGCCTTCTTTCAGGTAGAGATAAAACACTTCGCCCATGCTGCGGCACACGCCCGCATCGACGAGGTGGCGCGCCAAATGCGAGCGCGAGACCAGTTCGGGGTTGCCCACGTATTTGAGGGCGCCTTGCCACACGCCGGGGATGCCGATTTTCTCAAGCTGCGCGGCCATGGCCTGGCCGCGTTCCACCCGGCCGTTGCGGGTGCGGCGCAGGCCTTCGACCAGCTCCGAGTGGTTTTCGTCCACGCCCAAACCAACGATATGGATGGTCTTGTCCTGCCAGGTTACGGAAATTTCCACGCCCGACAGAAAAGGCAAACCCAGCGTGCTGGCGGCTGCGGCGGCTTCGGCAACGCCGCCCACTTCGTCGTGGTCAGTCAGTGCCCACAAATCCACGCCGCGCTCGTGTGCGCGCTGCGCCAGCCAGGTGGGGCTGCGCGTGCCGTCAGACACGATGGAGTGGCAATGCAGGTCGGGGCGCTGGGGCGGCACGGGCATGCTAAAAGAGCAGCATCAAGCCGTGCGGTCTTGCAGCGATACGGCCAGTTCGCGCAAGGTCTGGGTGTAGATGTTGTCGGGCATGTGGGTCAGCGTAGATACAGCCAGTTCGGCCTGCTTACGCGCCTGCTCGCGTGCGGCCTGCAAGGCGCCGCTGTCGCGCACGATCTGCAGCACCTGTTGCAGCAGGTCGGGGCTGACGGTGGCCGCCTGCTCCGCTTGCGATTGCGCTACCGCATCGCGCAGCACGGCGGTTTGTGCGGGCGTACCCATGCGCAACGCGAGGATCAGCGGCAGCGTGGGTTTGCCTTCGCGCAAATCGCCGCCGAGGTTTTTGCCCAAAGCATCAACGGTGCCGTCGTAATCGAGCACATCGTCGATGATCTGGAAGGCCGTGCCCACCGCCCGCCCGTAAGCCGCGCATTGCTGCTCGCGCTCTGCCGTGCTGCCTGCCAGCACTGCACCCAGGCGCGCACTGGCTTCAAACAGCTTGGCCGTTTTGGCATTGATCACGCGCAGGTACCCGGCCTCGTCCACGTTGATATCGCCCAGGTGCATGAGTTGCAGCACCTCGCCCTCGGCGATGGTGTTGGTCGCGTCGGCGAGGATTTGCATCACGCGCAAGTCCTGCACCTCCACCATCATCTGGAAGGCGCGTGAATACAGAAAGTCGCCGACCAGCACGCTGGCCGGGTTGCCGAACTGGGCATTGGCCGTGGGCAGGCCGCGGCGCAGAATCGATTCGTCCACCACATCGTCGTGCAGCAGCGTGGCCGTGTGGATGAACTCCACCACCGCTGCCAGCCGGTGGTGGTGCACGCCGGTGTAACCCAGCGCACCTGCTACCAACAACAGCAGAGCCGGGCGCAAACGCTTGCCGCCCGCCTGGATCAGGTACTGCGACACCTCGGCCACCAGCGGCACCCCTGTGTGCAGGCTGTCGTAGATCAGGCGGTCAACGGCCTGCGTGTCGGCAGCAATCGCCGGAAAAACAGAAGGAGAAGGCGCGCGCAAGGGCCGGGTTCCTGTGATGGGTGAGATGGAAGGCGCGGCTGCAGCCGGTACAACTGGCGGCAACGGCGAATGGATGAAGTAACAATTGATTATAGATTTGCTGCGCGGCCTTCTGCCGCAAAATGCAGGCAGATGTCCAATCCCCGTGCCGCTCTGCTACAGTTTCGGGCGCGCTGCAGGCGTGGACTCTGTGCGCCCGCAAAGCAAAACCGCACCCAATGCCTGTTTTGCCTGCATTTTGTTGTTTCTGCATTCAATTGCCGTCATTTGTAGTCATCTTGCCAACCGTGCCCGACCTCCCCGCCCCGCCCCGGCCTGATGCCGATACCCCGGACGCCTCTATGCCAGCCCCGCCTGCAGGCGCGCAGCCCGATTGGTTGTACGTGCATGGCATGGATCTTGACGCGCAAGGCGTGGCGCACAAGCCCGATGCCAAGGTGGTTTTCATCGAAGGTGCCCTGCCGCAAGAGTGGGTCAGCGCCCAGACGCGGCGCAGCAAAAACAACTGGGAAGCGGCCACGCTCACCGCCATCCACAAAGAGTCATCCCAGCGCGTGGTGCCGCAGTGCCCGCACTTTGGCCTGCACCCAGGCGCGTGTGGCGGTTGCAAGATGCAGCATCTGCATGCGGCTGCGCAAGTTGCCACAAAGCAACGCGTACTTGAAGACAACCTCTGGCACCTGGGAAAATGCAAACCCGAACAGGTGCTGCGTGCCATCCACGGGCCGAACTGGGGCTACCGCTGGCGTGCGCGCCTGTCGGTGCGGCACGTGGTCAAGAAAGGCG
>JAUNUE010000230.1 GCA_030538335.1 Allobrachymonas sp.
TGGTTCAGCGCCATTTCCTGGATGAAGCGGCTGGGCGTAGCGGCCACCATGTCGCGGCCTTTCTTGCGTTTTTTGGGCCAGCTCACCATCAGCGTGCGCTGGGCGCGGGTAATGCCCACATACATCAGGCGGCGCTCTTCCTGGATGCGTTGCAAGGCGTTTTCTGTTTCTGCCTCGCTTTTCGGATCATCGATTTTGAACGGCAACAGCCCTTCGACCACGCCAGCCAGCATCACGTGCGGCCATTCCAGCCCCTTGGCTGCATGCAGGGTTGAGAGCGTGACCACGTTCTGGTCCTGCTCGCGCTCGGCAATGGTGGAAAGCAGCGCCACGTTCTGCGCCACTTCGAGCACGGTTTTGCTCTCGCTTTGCGTGACCACGCCTGCGGTGTCATCAATCTGGCCACCGCAGCGCAGCGCCATCCAGTCGCAAAATTCAAGCACATTGTTCCAGCGGTTGGCGGCGATTTTTTCGCTATCTTCGCTGTCGTAGAGGTATTTTTCGAATCCGATGTCGCGCAGCCATTCAGCCAGAAAGGCTTTGGCTGCTTCGTTGCCCGTGGTGGACCTGGCGCGAAACTCCAGGTCGTTGAGGTAACGGCCAAAGGCGTGCAGGCCATCCACCGCACGCTTGGGCAAGGCCGCAGTCAGGCTGGGGCTGAACAACGCCTCGAACAGGCTGACCTTGTACTTGTTGGCAAACTCGCCCAGTTGCGCCAGCGAGGTGTGGCCAATGCCGCGTTTGGGTGACGTGATGGCGCGCAAAAAGGCCGGGTCGTCGTCCTGATTCGCCAGCAGGCGGAACCAGGCGCACAGATCCTTGATCTCGGCACGGTCAAAAAAGCTCTGCCCACCCGAGACCTTGTACGGAATCTGTGCACGGCGCAAGGCGGTTTCGAGCAGGCGGCTCTGGTGGTTGGCGCGGTAGAGCACGGCAAAGTCCTTGAACTCCTTGTGTACCGCGCCGCCAGCGGTCACCTCAGTGCCCGCGCGCAGGCTCTGAATGCGCGCCACGATGCGCTCGGCCTCGTGCTCTTCGTTGTCGGCATCGACCACACGCACCGGCTCGCCTTCGCCCAGTGCGCTCCACAGTTTTTTAGGGAACAGCTTCGGGTTCGGCCCGATCACATTATTGGCCGCCTGCAAAATCGTGCCGGTAGAGCGGTAGTTCTGCTCCAGTTTGATGACCTTGAGCGTTGGAAAATCCACTGGCAACTGGCGCAGGTTGTCAAGCGTGGCACCGCGCCAGCCGTAGATGCTCTGGTCGTCGTCGCCCACGGCGGTAAAACGCGCGTCGGCCTTGCCGGGGTGGCCCACCAGCAGCTTGAGCAATTCGTACTGCGTGGCGTTGGTGTCCTGGTATTCGTCCACCAGCACGTGCCCCAGCGCCTGCTGCCACTTGGTGCGCACGTCGGCGTGGTTTTGCAGCAGCTTGAGCGGCAGGCCGATCAGGTCGTCGAAATCCACGCTCTGGTAGGCCAGCAGGCGTTCGTGGTAGCGCTGCATCACCATCGCGGCGCTGCGGTTGGCATCGTCGGTGCTCGATTGCGCCAGCGCCTGCTCAGGCGACAGGCCCTGGTTCTTCCACAGGCTGATCTGCCATTGCCACTGGCGTGCCACGGCGGCATCGCTGGTGCCGCCACAGTCTTTCAGCAGGCTCAACACGTCGGAGCTATCGAGAATGCTGAAGTTGGGCTTCAAGTCAAGCGCCGCGCCGTCTTCGCGCAGCATACGCACGCCCAGCGCGTGAAAGGTGCAAATGATGACCTTGCCTGCGGCCTTGCTGCCAATCAAACCCTTGGCGCGCTCGCGCATTTCGGCGGCGGCTTTGTTGGTGAAGGTGATGGCGGCAATGCGTTCGGCATCGCAACCCGCCTGAATCAGCCGCGCAATCTTGTGTGTGATGACGCGCGTTTTGCCCGAACCGGCCCCTGCCAGCACCAGGCACGGGCCGTGCAGGTAGTTGACTGCATCTTGTTGGGCAATGTTGAGACCATCGGACATGGGTACTGCTTGGGAACCGGAAGAAAACAAAGGGCGGATGATACAGGGCTGGTTTTGCCTTGCCGGGTTTTGACCACTGTAGGTTCACTGCAGAGCCACGAGATACCGTCTCACCTGTCAAGCCTTTTGTGCCCGAATTTGTGCAAACCCTGTTGGCTCTTGGTTACCGTGCAGTGTTGGAGCTGGCAAGAAGTGCTAAGCAAAGGGCGGGATCTACGAATCGAAGTCAGGGCTTCAAGGCTGGAAACGCGCTGCCTTTGCTTGCAGGGGGAAAGATACAAGGTTGGAACCGCCGAAGGCGATTCCGGCGCATGCTCTTTCAACGATCCCATTCGGCAGAATCTGCTGCGCAGGTTCCGCCCTACAGTCCTGCATTGAAAGATTGCCACGCCGCCCGACGACGGCTCGCAAAGACGTGATTCAGGTCGAAGCAGCCAGCACTTCCAGCAAGCGGTCCAGCCCGCCCTCGTTGATGGCAATATCGGCCTGGCGACGCACGGTGGGTTTGGCCTTGTAGGCCACCGAAACGCCCGCTTCCTGCATCATTTTCAGGTCGTTGGCGCCGTCGCCCACGGCAATGACCTGTTCGGGTGAAATGCCCATGAGTGTGGCCACTTCGAGCAGGGTGCGTGCTTTTTCAGCTCCGTCGCAAATGTCGCCCCAAGGCTGCGGCAGGATGCGGCCCGTGAGCACGCCATCTTCGATCTCCAGCGCATTGGAGCGGGCAAAATCAAGGCCCAGTCGTTGGCGGATGCGCTCGGTGAAGAAGGTAAAACCGCCTGAGACCAGCAGCGTTTTCAATCCGGCTTTTTTGCATGCGGCCACCAGCGACTCGGCACCGGGGTTGAGTTGCAGACGCTGGTCGT
>JAUNUE010000004.1:0-14737 GCA_030538335.1 Allobrachymonas sp.
TGCTGCTGTCCGCCCGAGAGTTGCCCCGGTTTGTTGCCCAGCCGCTCGCCCAAGCCCAGCCGCGTGAGCAATTGCTGCGCCCGCTCGTGGCGCTGCGCAGGCGGCATGCCCGCGTAGATGGCCGGGATTTCGGTATTGCCCACGGCGTTCAAATCGCCCATGAGGTGGTAACGCTGGAAGATGAAGCCGAAGTGTTCGCGCCGCAGCCGCGCCAACTCGTCGGGCAGCATCTGCCCGGTCTCCTTGCCTGCCACCTGGTAGCTGCCGCGCGTGGGTTTGTCGAGGCAGCCCAGAATATTCATCAGCGTGGACTTGCCCGAACCCGACGGCCCGATGATGGCGACCATCTCACCGGCATGGATGTCGAGATCCACGTCCTTGAGTACGGCAATCACGCCATCGCCCGCCGGGTATTCGCGCACCACGCCGCGCAGGCACAACAAGGCCTGGCCCGTTGCCGCCTCGGCCTTGACCTGCTGCACTGCCGGGTCGCGCATCAGAGCCTCACGCGGGCGCGCCCGCTCATCCGGCTGTTGGTGGGGCCGGTGGCATCGCCCACCACCACTTTTTCGCCCTCTTGCAGCCCCTCCAGTACCACGGCATGAACGCGGTTGTTCAGGCCGATGCGCACCTGGCGCTCTTCAATCACTTCCTTGCCGGGTTCGCCGGTAGCCACGCGCACGGTGTACAAGCGCCCCGGCTTGCCATCGCCCCGGCGCGGGCCGGGCGCCGAAGCACCGCTGGCAGGTGTCAAAGCGCCGTTGGCAGGTGCCGATGCCTGCGCCGCCGCAGAAGACGCATTGCCTGCACCACCGCCCCGCCCCCTGCGGCCGCCTTCAGGCCGACCCAGTGCGCCTGCCGGTATCAGCAAGGCGTCTTTGGCACTGTCAAGCACGATGGAGACCTGCGCTGTCATGCCGATGCGCAAGGTGCCGTTGGGATTGGGCGCATCGAGCAGGCCGTTGTAGTACACGGCGTTGCTGCTGTTGGCCGTGGCCGCGTTGGGGTCGTAGCTCGTCATGTTGCTCGGCCCCGGCTCCACCGTGCGCAAAGTGGCCTCGTGCTGGCGCTCAGGCTGCCCGAGAATGGTGAAGTAGGCCGACATGCCGGGCTTGATGCGTGGCACGTCGGCTTCGGAGATCAGCGACTGGATCGTCATGGTATCGAGCTGGGCCAGCTTGACGACTGTGGGCGCAGACTGCACCGCGTTCATGGTCTGGCCTTCGTCGGTAACGATGGACACAATGGTGCCGTCCATCGGCGCGGTGATGCGCGCATAGCCGAGATTCGTACGCGCCGTTTTCACGCGCACTTCGGCCTGCGTGATGGTGGTAGAACTGTTGGTCAAGTCGGCCCGGGCTGCAGCCAGCGCTTGCTGGGCGTTCTGGTAATCCTGCCTGCTGGTGGCGTCGCGCTCGAACATGTATTTCTGCCGCTCGAAATTCTGCTGCGCCTGCGCCAGCGAAGCCTCGCGGGCGGTTTTTTGGGCGCGTGCCGAGGTCAGCGCGGCCTGCGCATCCTGCAAGGCATTTTCTTGCGTGATCGCATCCACATCGGCAATCTGCTGCCCCGCCTTGACCGTATCGCCCAGCTTGACGTAGAGCTTTTTCACCTGCCCCGACACCTGTGCGCCCACATTGATGAGCTTGGATGCCTGGATGGTGCCAGTGGCCAGCACGGCATCTTCAATGTCGCCGCGCTCGACCGCAGCGGTAATCAACGGCGCGGCGGGCTCGGAGGCAAAAAACATGCGGTATGCGCCCCAGCCGAGCAAGACCAGCAACACGGCAGCCAGCAACAGCCACCAACGGCGCGACAAAAGGGTTTTCCACATAGGTTTTGTAAATAAGAAGCCTGTTATTTGCGCCATATGCGCAGCAGGCACACCAACAATCCGTTCACACGACCGGACGAGTATGCCCGATCTTGGTGAAAACCCCTTGCAACAAAAGCGAACAGGGGTTACATGAATGTGTGAGCCGATTGGGGGAGAAAAGTTCCTCGAAAACTGGAAAAGGCCAAAAACACCATTGCTTCGCAGATCAGGCCTGTGTGACGGAAAAAATCACTACGCAAAAATGTGACATATTTCCTTTACACTCCTCCCATCATCCGGAAAGGCTCAGGAAAACATGGCGCTTCTTTCCCAGCGCGAGACCTCTAACTTGGTGCTCAGTGTGCGCCAAGCTTCGGGCGTCATGCAGCCGCATGAAGCATTGGTGCCCTTGTCTGCGTCAGACTACCCACAGGCATATTCATCGGCAGTGCCCGCTGACGTAGCGACCTTCGGCTACATCGCCGATTTGATGGTGTGTTTTGCCTTCAAGGAGGACGAGCGCGACGAAATGGCTCTTGCCAGAGGGCACGATTTGCTGCGTTTGCAGTTGACGCCTGAGCAGGCACTGGCGCACGCCATTGTCAATTTCAAGCGCAGTTATAGCTCCCCTGTCGCCACACAACTACCGGACACGCTTGTTTGGCAAGTCCACAGCAACGCCCCTTTTGCGTTGAACAGCAATGTGGTGTTTGATGCCGTTTTTTGGTCTCGGCAACGTGCGCAACACGGCGATTTGCTGGTAGCGCTGCCCAAACGAGGCATTGTATTGTTCATTCCGGCCAATCAAGCAGAAGCGGTTAGCCAACTCACGCAATTTGCACAATCCCATTACCCGCAACTTCCCCATCAGCGGATGTCCGACTATCTGCTGCATTGCACCGGGGCTGGCTGGAACGTGGAGTGCCGTTTATTCCCGCCCCCTTTGCCGCCTTCTGCACCTGCTGCGGCGCAAGCTCCCTTCGGGCTGGCGCTGGTCTCAGACCCCGAGCCAAGCAATACCGCCAGCCACGCAACGGCCAGTGCAAACCATGAAGAAATCCCTGAACCGGCCGACGAATGGGATCTTGATCTGGCAGGAAGCGGGCAAAAAATGGTCATCCACAGCATTCTTGGCAACTTCGTCCTCAACGCCATGCTGAAATCACCGATTCCACCCCTTGTTATTGCATTGTTCGGCATCGGACTGATGGCGTATTCGCTGCTGGGCATTTTGCGCATCGGCAGCGGGCTGGGCATGAGCAAGGAAGCCAAAATCTGGCGCATGGTGCACACGGGCATTCCGCTGGTCAACATTGTGTCGCTGATACAGCTCAGCATGCGCACCACCAAAGAGCTACGCGAGGCCGGTTACGAAGTCGGCTTGCTGGGCGTGAAATAGGAGGCATGATGAAAGACGTCATCGCATGGCTCTGGTTGATGCCCGCCTCTGCCCTGATTGCAGGCGCATGTACCTGGTTGTTCACCCGCAATGAGGATGCCCCTGAAAACACCCGACTGCTGGCCGTGTTCATGGGAACGTTTGTGCTCGCAGTGGCCGGATTCAGTCTGGTGAATGTCAACTTTCCGGGTGGCAGGGGATTTGATACTGTTGCACAAAAAGTGCCGAGTGTGGCCGCCCTGAAACAGTATGACCCACAAGCGTATGAGGTCTTGAAAACCGAATTCGAGCAGGGCGTCAAGCGAGGCACCCGCCAGGAAGAGCTGGTGGTGCACATGCAGGCCCGTATGGGTGAACTGATGCGCGAGCGCCTCCCCCGCGCCAGCAATGCATCGGTCGTGGCTTACTTCACGCCTGTGGTCACTGCCATGGAAGCCATACACGCAAAAGATCCTGAGGCATGCCTGCAGATCCTGGGAGGCGTGAACACCCGCGCACTGTCACGCAATGTCTCATCTGACCTTCAATTGAAAACCGACGACGCCTTGGCCGAAGTCATCAAAAGCGCAGCTACCAACCCGCAGTCGCCCCCTGATCAGCAAGAGGTACAGGCCTTGATGGCGGGCATCTCGAAAAAAGTCATGCAACGCCATACCAGTGCCATTGCGCAGGTCATGGAGCGTGGCGGCTCACCGTCGTCAAGCAAGGAGTTGATGTGCAGCATTACCCTTGACACCATGCACGAGGTGCTGACGCTGCCGGAAGAGCAGGCTGGCATGTTGCTGCGCGGCATGAATAGCGCGAATTAAAGAAGACGGTATCTGGCAAAGCACCTGCCGCCTGATCGCTAGCCCAATGTCACCCGTGCAAACTTGCGCTTGCCCACTTGCAGCACATAGGTGCCCGCACCCAGCTTCAGCGCTTTGTCGCTTACGACATTGCCATCCACGCGCACGCCGCCGCCGTCGATCAGGCGGTTGGCTTCGCCGGTGCTGGCGGTCAGCCCGGCCAGTTTGAGCAGTACGCCTATGCCTTGCTGCGCGCCACCTTCGCCCAGCGGCAGGGTTTTTTCGTCGATCTCGTCGGGGATGCCGCCTTGCGAGCGGTTGATAAAGTCTGCTTCAGCCGCATCGGCCGCGGCTGCGCTGTGAAAGCGCGTGGTAATTTCCTTGGCGAGCATCACCTTGGCATCTTTCGGGTTGCGCCCGCCCGCCACCTCGGCCTTGAGCGCGGCAATCTCGGCCTCGCTCTTGAACGACAGCAGCGTGTACCAGCGCCACATCAGCTCGTCAGAAATCGACAGCACCTTGGCAAACATGGTGTTGGCGTCTTCGGTGATGCCGATGTAGTTGTTTTTGGACTTGCTCATTTTCTCCACGCCGTCCAGCCCTTCGAGCAGCGGCATGGTCAGGATGCATTGCGGCTCCTGGCCGTACTCCTCCTGCAGGTGGCGGCCCATGAGCAGGTTGAATTTCTGGTCGGTGCCGCCCAGTTCGATATCGCTTTTGAGCGCCACCGAATCGTAGCCCTGCATCAGCGGATACAGAAATTCGTGGATGCTGATCGAGCTGCCGGCATGGAAGCGCTCGTGAAAGTCGTTGCGCTCCATCATGCGCGCCACCGTGTACTTGGCCGCCAACTGGATCATGCCGCGCGAACCCAAGGAATCGCTCCATTCGCTGTTGTAACGCAGCTCGGTCTTGCTGGGGTCAAGCACCTTGAAGGCTTGCGTCTTGTAGGTTTCGGCGTTCTGTTTGATTTGTTCGGCCGTAAGCGGCGGGCGCGTGCTGTTGCGCCCGCTTGGGTCGCCAATCAGCGTGGTGAAGTCACCGATCAAAAAGATCACCGTGTGGCCCAAATCCTGCAACTGGCGCATCTTGTTCAGCACCACGGTGTGGCCGATGTGGATGTCGGGTGCGGTGGGGTCCAGCCCCAATTTGATGCGCAGCGGTTGGCCGGTTTTTTCTGATTTGGCGAGCTTCTTGATCCAGTCTTCGCGCGGCAACAATTCTTCGCAGCCGCGCAGCGTAACCGCGAGGGCGTGTTGTACGGCGTCGCTCAACGGCGCGGTGGGTTCTTCGGTTTTTTCAGAGGTAGTCATGGAATCACACATCAAACAAAGGCCAATAGTTGACTGGCATTTTATGCGGCGCACACAAGCAAAGGATTGTGCCGTGGCCGAGCCGCGCAACACTGCGGCACAATGCGGCTGTTACTCCCTCTCCCCTTGCGGGAGAGGGTTGGGGTGAGGGGCGTCAAGCGCAGCGATGCGTTATTGCTGCATCAAAAAGCTTGGTAACTCAATGCGAAGCAGTTTGCGTTTTTACGCAAGCTGACCTCTCTCCCCCGCCCCTCTCCCACAAGGGGAGAGGGGAGCTTGAGCCGCAAAACCTTTATCCGTTTCGCCATGCCCTCTGATTCGCCCTCCTCACTGCTGTGCATCGGCCTGATGTCTGGCACCTCGCTCGATGGGGTAGATGGTGCGCTGTTGGAAATTCATCCAGACCCGGCGCAATCCATGCGCCAACGCGCGTTTGCCAGCCGTGATCTGCCGCATGATCTGCGCGAAGAACTGCTGGCGCTCAACACCCCCGGCGATAACGAACTGCACCGCGCCGCACTTGCGGCCAATGCACTCATGCGCGTGTATGCCGACGTGGTGGCCGATCTGTGCCTGCAAGCCCGGCTCACGCCTGCCGACATCGCCGTGGTGGGTGCGCATGGGCAGACCGTGCGGCACCGCCCGCAGATGTTTGACGGCACCGGCTACACCCTGCAACTGGTCAACGGCGCCTTGCTGGCTGAACTGACTGGCATCACCGTGGCCTGCGACTTCCGCAGCCGCGATGTGGCCGCAGGTGGGCAAGGTGCGCCGCTGGTGCCCGCTTTCCATGCCGCCTTGTGGGGCGATGCGGATGCGGGCCTGGCCGTGCTCAATATCGGCGGCATGGCCAATCTGAGCCTGTTGCAGCCGGGCCAGCCGTTCACGGGTTTTGATTGCGGCCCCGGCAATGTATTGCTGGACCACTGGTGCGCGCAACACACCGGCCAGCCGTTTGACACCGATGGTGCCTGGGCTGCGCAAGGCACCGTGCATGCCGGTTTGCTGCAACAGATGCTGGCCGATGGCTACATCCGGCAAGCGCCGCCCAAAAGCACCGGACGCGACCATTTCAACGCGCAGTGGCTGCAACAGCAACTGGCAGATTTTTCGGAATTGTCGCCCGTCAACGTGCAAGCCACACTCGCTGCCTTCACCGCGCAGGCAGCAGCGCAGCATATGCAGCACTACGCGCCCGCCGTGCGCCAGTTGCTGGTGTGTGGCGGCGGCGTGCGCAACACGCATCTGATGCAACAACTGGCTGCGGCTTTGCCTGATGTGGCAGTCGCCTCGACCAGCGCACGCGGCATCGACCCGCAAGCGGTAGAAGCCGCCGCCTTTGCCTGGCTGGCCGCGCAAACGCTGCGCGGCCGAACCGTGGATTGGCGCAGCGTAACAGGCGCAGGCGCGGCGCGGGTGCCGGGGTGTTTGTATCCGGCGTAGCGCCTGCTTGAGTTCCCCTCTCCCCGGCCCTCTCCCGCAAGGGGAGAGGGAGGGTGTCGCTGCTACGCTTCTTTGCGTTTTCTGCGCCTTTGCGGCGAAGGAAGCAAGGTTCTTTTGACAGATTGCCACGCCGCCTGCGGCGGCTCGCAATGACGGGAAACAAGCGATGACGAGGAATAGTCAAGGCAGCCCGGATGCCGGTTGTCAAACAACACAGGCGTCATTGCGAGGAGCGCGAAGCGCGACGCGGCAATCTGTTGGGCAGGTACCCCGCCCTACACGGCCCCCACCCTGTGTTGAAAAGATTGCCACGCCGTCTGACGGCGGCTCGCAATGACGGCGCATATGGGTGGGTGCAAGCACCCACTCACCCGATAGTTGCTGGCGTTTGCAGGCGCAACGCGTAAGCCAGATGCGTAGGCTGGAACCGCCGAAGGCGATTCCGGCGCATGTTCTCCCAATGAACCCCACATACGTCGGAATCGCTGCGCGGTTCCGACCTACCGTTAGTCGCTGGCGTTTGCTGGCGCAGCGGCAGGCGCTGGCTCCGTCCAGCCGCCGCCCAGTGCCTTGTACAGATTGACCTGGTTGACGCGCTCTTGCAGGCGGGTGCCGACCAGCGCCTGCTCGCTGGCGTACAGGGCGCGTTGCGCGTCGAGCAGGTGCAGGTAGCTGGCAATGCCGTTGCGGTAGCGCAGTTCTGACAGGCGGTAGGCTTCGCGGCTGGCGGCGGCTTGCGCTTCGAGCGCGGCCAATTGGTCAGTCAGCGTGGCGCGTCCGGCCAGGGCGTCGGCCACTTCGCGAAAGCCGGTCTGGATGGCTTTTTCGTACTGGGCCACAGCGATGTCGCGCCCGGCTTTGGCTGCATTCAGGTTGGCCTGGTTGCGGCCCCAGTCAAAAATCGGCACGCTGATTTGCGGCAGGAACGACCAGGTGCTGAATGCCGGTCCGCCAAACAGTTCTTCAAGCCCGGTGCTGGCGCGGCCAAAAGCGCCGGTCAAGGTCACGCGCGGGAAGAAGGCCGCGCGCGCCGCACCGATGTTGGCGTTGGCAGCCACCAGTTGCTGCTCGGCCGCGAGGATGTCGGGGCGGCGCAGCAATACGTCAGAGGGCAGGCCCGCACCAATTTCGGCAAAGCGCGACAGCGTATTGGGCATGGGCGGCACCGCGATGGATTTGGTTGCATCGTTGCCGGGGCGTGGCACCACCACGGGCGGCACAGGCGGCAGCAGCTCTTCGGGAATTTCCTGCCCTACCAGCAGTGTGAGCGCGTTGATGTCTTGCGTGCGCAGGCGCTGTTGCTGCGCCACCGCGGCCCGGGCCGACGCCGCCAGCGATTCGGCCTGGCGCATATCGAGTGCCGAGGCCACGCCCGCATCCATGCGCAGACGGGTGAGCGAGGTGGACTGCTGGCGGGTGCCCAGCGTGCGCTCGGCCAGCGCCTGCAGTTCGCCGTTGGCCTGCAGGCTGAGCCAGGTGCTGGCCACGGCGCTGATCAGGCTGATTTGCGTGGCCTTGCGCGCTTCTTCGGTGGCGAGGTAGCGTGCCAGCGCGTTCTCGTTGAGTGCGCGCAGGCGGCCAAAAAAGTCGATCTCCCACGCACTCACGCCCAGCCCCACTGAGTAGGTGCTGGCCACGCTGGGCGCACCCGGCACAGGCGACGGGTTGGGCGAACTGCGCGAGCCGCCGAGCGTGCCGCCCACCGTCGGCCCCATATTGGCGGCCGTGATGCCATGCTGGGCGCGCGCCTGCTCGATGTTCTTGACGGCGATGCGCAGGTCGCGGTTGTTGTGCAGCGTCAGCGCAATGATCTCGCGCAGTCGCGGGTCAAGCACAAATTCCTGCCACGGCACGTCAACCGCGGCCTTGCCTGCGCCTTGCGCTTGTTGCACAGCGGCAGGCCAGTGCGGGGTGACGGGTGCCACGGGGCGGTCATAGGTTGGCGTGAGCGAACAGCCCGCCAGAGCCGTTGCCAAGGCAGCGGCCAGGGCCACGCGCAGGGCCGGGCGCTGCACCGCAACCGGCGCAGCAGAAACGACTGGAACGGATGTCATCATGGCTGGGCTACCTCCTCATTCGTGCTGCCCGGAGCTGGCAGGCCGGGACCCGCCTGGTTGTCTTTGTTGCGCTGGAACAGACGGCGCACCACAAGGTAGAACACTGGCACCAGAAACACCGACAGGATGGTGCCGATGGTCATGCCCCACAGCACCCCCGTGCCCACCGCACGCTGGCTGGCCGAACTGGCGCCCGAGGAAATGTACAGCGGCACCACGCCCAGGATGAAGGCCAGCGAGGTCATGAGAATGGGGCGGATGCGCAGGTGCGCGGCTTGCAGCGTGGCTTCGACCAGGCCCATGCCCTCTTCCTGCAGGTCTTTGGCAAATTCCACGATCAGGATGGCGTTTTTGGCCGACAGACCGATCACCGTGATCAACGCGATCTGGAAGTAGATGTCGTTGGGCATGCCGCGCAGGAACACGCCGATCAACGTGCCAAGCACACCCAGCGGAATCACCAGAATGACCGACAGCGGAATGCTCCAGCTTTCGTACAGCGCGGCCAGGCAGAGGAACACCGCCAGAATCGAGAAGGCGTACAGGATCATCGAGGAGTCACCCGATTTTTTCTCGTCGAGCGACATGCCCGTCCACTCGTAGCCAAAGCCATCGGGCAAATCGGCAGCCAGACGCTCCATCTCGGCCATGGCATCGCCCGAGCTTTTGCCCGGTGCGGCCATGCCCGCAATGCTCATCGACGGGTAGCTGTTGTAGCGTTGCAGTTGCATCGGCCCGGTCACCCAGCGGGTGCTGACCATGGTCGACAGCGGCACCAGTTTGCCGGTGTTGCTGGGCACTTTGAGCGCCAGCACGTCTTCAGGCTGCATGCGGCGTGCCGCTTCGGCCTGTACCGTTACGCGCTGCATGCGTCCGGCGTTGGGAAAGTCGTTGACGTAGCTCGAACCCATCGCGGTAGACAGGGTGCTGGCAATGGCCGCCATCGACACGTTCTGCGCATACACCGCGTCGCGGTTGATGTTGATTTGCCACTGCGGCGCATCTTCCACGCCTTCAGGGCGCACACCCATCAGCAGCGGGCTTTGAGCCGCCGCCGCCAGCAACTGGGCACGCGCACCCAGCATGGCCTCGTGCCCCTGGTCGCCCCGGTCGAGCAGGCGGAAGGTAAAGCCGCTGGAGTTGCCCAGTTCGGGAATGGCCGGTGGCGTGACTGCCAGCACAAAGGCCTCACGCTGGCGGCTGAGCGCCATGCTGGCGCGGTTGGCCAGTGACCGGGCATCGCTGCCTTTGGCCGTGCGCTCGCTCCAGTTCTTCAAAGTGGTAAAGGCCATGCCCACGTTGGTGCCCTGACCCGAGAAGCTGAAGCCCTGGATGGTGATGATGTTCTGCACCTCGGGCTGTGCCAGCATGTATTTTTCCACCTCGTCAAGCACTTTGAGGGTGCGCTCTTGCGAAGCACCGGGCGGCAATTGCACGTTCAATATGACCGTGCCCTGGTCTTCTTCAGGCAGAAAGGACGTGGGCAGGCGCATGTACATCAGCCCCACGGCAGCAATGATGGCGACATACACGCCCATCATCACCAGACCGCGCTTGAGCACCTTGGCCATGGCGCTTTCGTAGGCTTTGGTGCCGCGCGCAAAGTTGCGGTTGAACCAGTTGAAGAAGGGGCCGAAGGGGCCGGTTTTCTGGCTGTGGTCGTGGCCCTTGGGAATGGGCTTGAGCAAGGTGGCGCACAGCGCGGGCGTGAGCGTGAGCGCAAAAAAACCCGAAAACGCAATCGACACCGCCATGACGATGGAGAACTGCCGGTAGATGTTGCCCGTGGCGCCCGTAAAGAAGGCCAGCGGAATGAACACCGACACCAGAATCACCGTAATGCCGACCACGGCGCCGGCAATCTGGCGCATGGCCTTGATGGTGGCCTGTTTGGGCGGCAAGCCCTCCTCGTCCATGATGCGTTCGACGTTTTCGACCACCACAATCGCATCGTCCACCACAATGCCGATGACCAGCACCATGGCAAACATGGCCAATATGTTGATCGACATGCCCGCCGCCAGCAGCACGGCAAACGTGCCCAGCAGCGCAATCGGCACCACAATGGTCGGGATGATGGTGTAGCGCCAGTTCTGCAAAAAGATGTACATCACGATGAACACCAGCACAATGGCTTCAAGCAGCGTCCAGACCACTTTCTTGATCGACACATCCACAAAGGTCGAGGTGTCATAAGGCACCAGCCATTCCACACCACTGGGGAAGAACGGCTCCAGCTCGGCCATGCGCGTTTTTACTGCTTCGGCAGTGGCCAGCGCGTTGCCGCTGGCGTTGAGCTGAATGGCAATCACGGTACCGGGCTTGCCGTCGATGCGCGATGTGGTGAAGTACGACTCGCCGCCCATTTCCAGCCGCGCCACGTCGCGCAGGCGCACCACCGACCCGTTGGGCAGCGCCCTGAGCACGATGTTTTCAAACTGCTCGATATCGGTCAACTGTCCCGGTACGGTGATGGTGGCAGTCATGGTCTGCCCCGGCACGCCGGGCGAAGCACCCAGCGAACCAGCCGAGATCTGCAGGTTTTGGGTGCGGATGGCGTTGTTCACCTCTTCCATCGCCATGCCGTAGCCTTCGAGCTTGGCGGGGTCAACCCATACGCGCAGGGCATAGCCGGAACTGAAAATCTGTGCATTGCCCACGCCTGCCACCCGTTGCAGTTCGGGGCGGATGTTGCGGTTGGCGTAATCGGCCACGGCGTTGGCGTCGATGGCGGGGTTGCTGCTGCGCAGCGCCACCATCATCAGGAAGTTCGAGCGCGCCGTATCCACCTGCACGCCGATCTGCTTGACCATGGCAGGCAAGCGCGGTTCGGCGCGCGCCAGCCGGTTTTGCACGTCCACCTGCGCCATCTTTTCATCAATGCCGGGGGCAAAGGTGATGGTGATTTCGCCCTGGCCCACGGCCAGCGCCTTCGACTCCATGTACATCAGGCCGTCAATACCGCTCATCTCGCGTTCGATCAGCGAGTTCACGGCCTCGTCCACCGTTTTGGCATCGGCACCGGGGTAGGTGCTCATGATGCGGATGGTGGTTGGTGCCACTCTGGGGTACTGCGACACCGGCAGCATGGTGATCGTAACCAGACCCGCAATGATCACGAAAATGGCAATGACCCAGGCAAAAATGGGGCGGTTGATGAAGAACTTCGACATGCTCGCTCCCGCTTACTGGCTGGCTGCGGCAGATGCAGCAGGCGCGGGTGCCGAGGCAGCCGTTGCGGCAGGCGGCGCACTGGCCGCGGCGGCGGGTATGGCGGGCTGGGCCTTGGCGTACACAGGCGTCACCTTCGTCACACCGGGGCGCAGGCGCATGAAGCCATCGACCACCACCTTCTCGCCGGGCTTCAGGCCATCCACCACCACCCAGTCGTTGCCCTGTGCCTGGCTGATTTTTACCGGGCGCGGCGCAATGCTGTTGTCAGCGCCCACCACCAGCACGGTATCGGCCTGGGTGCCACGGGTCACGGCTTGCTGCGGCAGCAAGATGGCGTTGTCCACCTGTGCCTGCTGCAGGCGCACGCGCACGTACATGCCCGGCAGCAACATCTGTTCGGGGTTGGGCACCTCGGCGCGCAGGCTGACCTGCCCCGTGGTCGGGTCTACCGTCAGGTCGGTGAACAGCAGGCGCCCGGGGTGCTCGTAGGGCTGGCCATTTTCGAGCACTACTTCCACGCGGGCAGACTCGCCCACGCCCCCGGCAGCCGCCAGGCTCCCGCTTTTCAGGGCCTGGCGCAGCTGCATCACGTCGTTGGCCGACTGGCTGAGGTTCACGAACAGCGGGTTGGTCTGCTGGATGGTCGCCAGATGCGTGGCCTGCCCCTGCCCCACCAGCGCGCCTTCGGTCACCATTTCGCGGCCGATGCGGCCCGAGATCGGTGCCTTTACCGTGCTGTAACCCAGGTTGATGCGGGCCGCTTCAAGTTGCGCACGCGTGGCTTTTTCGGCGGACACCGCGGCATCGTATTCCTGCTTGCTGATGGCATTGGCCTCGACCAGCGGGCGGTAGCGCCGCGCCAAAGCAGCGGCCTGCGCATGGTTGGCCTGGGCGGCGTCATAGGCGGTGCGGTACGGGCCGGGGTCGATGGTGAACAACGTTTGCCCGGCTTTCACCTCGCTGCCTTCGCGGAAATGGCGTTTGAGCAAAATGCCTGCGGCGCGTGCGCGCACCTCGGCCACGCGCGAGGCTTCGAGTCGGCCCGGCAATTCGGTGCCCAGCGTTACCGTGCCGGGCTGCACCGTCACCACGCCCACCTCAGGCGCAGGCGGCGGGCCGGAAGGGCCTTGTTTCTTGTCACCGCAGGCTGCCAGCAACGTCACCAGGGCGAGTGCACCCGCTGCCGTACGGGCCGGTCGGCCTACAAAAGAAGGAGAAAAGGAAAACATCGTCGTCATGGGATGCGCTTTCATGGCAACAAAAAAAGCAAAAACCGCACGGCCCTGCACACGGCAGGCACGGCAACTGTTTGCCCCAAACCGCTATCAGGCAAGCGCACTTGAAGCTGCAAAGCTTGCTTTCATGCACCACGCCCCGGTCTGAACACCGCCTGAAAGGGACACTGTTACCCTAACAGAGGCACATTACACCACAAATTCAATCAATCGTTTGATTTAATTATTATTAACAAAAAGATGCGTGTTGTTTTGCACGCATTTCCATTGTCAATGGATGTTACGCGCCGTTGGCGGGCGGTTTGTTAAAACCTGACGGAAATCAGGGCTGTTTGGAAAAGCCGCGGCGTAAAGCGTTCTCAATCGCAGAACGCGCAAAAAGAAACCCTCTTCTTTGCAGAAGAGGGCCGGGAGAGAAATGGTACGGGCAACTTCGAACGCTGACGTTGGTTGTGCCTGCTCAATGCAGCCTGCCGCCCTCCATATGCAACACGCGCGCGCCCAGCGCCTGGAGCAGCGAAGCATCGTGGCTGATCGCCAGCAATCCTAAATTGCGCTGTTTGGCCTGCGCTTGCAGGGCGCGCCAGATCTGCACTTGCGTGATCGGGTCGTGCATGGTGGTGAGCTCGTCGGCCACCAGCACGCGCAGTTGCGGGATCAGCGAACGCACGATGCTGATGCGCTGCATTTCGCCACCCGAGAGTTCATGCGGGTAGCGTTGCAACCACGCATCCTGAATGCCAAAGCTGCGAATGGTGGCCTCGTCAGGTTGCCAGCCTTCGCGCAGCGATTCGCCAATCCGCCAGCGCGGGTTGAGCGCCAGTTCAGCGTGCTGCATGACCAGTTGCACCGGTTGCGCGCCGGTTTTGGGCAGCGGCTTGCCGTCGAGCAATACGTCGCCCGCCTGCATCGGCATATGCCCGGTGAGTAGACGTGCCATGGTCGATTTGCCGCAACCCGAGTGCCCCATGATGCCCACCGTTTCACCGGGCGCAACGTGCAGGCTCACGCCGTTGAGCAGCCAGGGGCTGTGGGCGTTCCAGCGAAAGCGCAGGTTTTTGACTTCAAGCATGGGCGGCCTCGCTGGTTTCGGTTTCAACATGTGCGTGGAAGCCGTTTTGCGGCAAGGCGTGGTACAACGCCCGCGTGAACGGGTGCTGTGCCCGGCCACTGGCAAACGTGGCGGCATCGACTTCTTCGACCGTGCGCCCGGCCTGCATCACCACAATGCGGTCGGCAAAGTGGCGCACGGCGTCGAGGTCGTGTGTGATGACGAGTACGCCCTTGCCAGCGTCGGCCAGGCTGCGCATGTGCTGCAAGGCCATCTGGCAGACTTCCGGGTCGAGTCCCGAAGTAGGTTCATCGGCAATCAGCAAATCGGCATGCGAAACCGTGGCAATGGCTGTGAGCACGCGCCGCGCCATGCCGCCCGAAAGCTGGTGCGGGTAGCGTTGGTGCGCCACTTCGGGCAATCCATAGCGCAGCAGTTCCTCACGCGCCTGCGCACTCGCA
>JAUNUE010000004.1:14747-25766 GCA_030538335.1 Allobrachymonas sp.
TGCGTTGCGCGGCCGTGGCCGCCCACGCCACCTGGTTTTTGGCGGGCGCGGTGGGGTCGAGATACGTTACTGCCTGCGGCACCAGGGCAATGCGCTTGCCGCGCAAGGCGACCTGGTGCTCGGGCGTGAGCGGCTGGCCATCGAACAGCATGGTGGCACTGACCTTGGCCGTGCGTGGCAACACACCCAGCACCGCATGCGCCAGCAGGCTTTTGCCGGCGCCGCTGGCACCGATCAGCGCCACCAGTTCGCCGCGATCTACACTGCAGCTCACACCGTTGAGCACCGGCAGCCAGTCCCGCTGCAGCAAGGTGCGGTAGCGCGCAAAGCTCAGGTGCATGTCATGGACTTCCAGCATCTTCATTTTTTACTCCTGTGCGCGGCGTGGGTCGAGCATGAGCCGCAAGCCCAATGCCACCTGTTCAAACGTCAGCACCATGAAAAGCAAACACACGCCCGGCAGCACGCCCAGCCACCACCAGCCTGCACTGACGTAGCGCATCGACTCCGACAGCAGCACGCCTGTGGCGGGCAGGTGTGGCTCCAGACCAAAGCCCAAAAAGGTAATGCCGGCTTCGTGCAGGATGGCGTGCGGGAACAGCAGCACCGCCCCCACCAGCGCCTGCGGCAGCACATGCGGCAAGACGTGTCTGGCTGCCACCTGCCAGCCGCTGCGCCCCAGCAGGCGCGACACCTGTACGTAATCGGCCGACAAGACCTGGCGCACCTCGGCGCGCACCAGCCGCGCCAGCCCCGGCCAGTGCGACACGCACACGGCGATGATCACGCCACGGGTACCCCCGCCGAGCGCAAACGAAATCAATATCAGCAGCACCAGATGCGGCAGCGCCATGACCAGGTCGATCAACACGCCAATCGCCATGTCGAGCCATTTGTTCAGGGCCGAGAGCACGCCCAGCGCAATGGCAATGATGGTGGCGCCTATGGATGCGATCAGGCCAACCTTCATGCTCACCGCCAGCCCCTTGATGGTGCGCGTGAGCATGTCGCGCCCCAACGGGTCGGTGCCAAACGGGTGCCGCCACGAAGGCGGCTGGATGCGTGCGTCAAGCTGCGTGGACAAGCCGCTGTCGGGCATGAGCGCAGCCGCCACCACAATGGCGACCAGCACGGCCAGCGCCAGCCCTGCTGCCACCATGGTGACGAGGCGTGAACTGATCAGCGGCAAGCCGGTGCGCTCGGTGAGCGTGCGCGGCTGCGTGGACGACAGGTCGCGCGACGCGCCCGCATCGCCCTTGCGCACATCGACCGTAGCCGTGCGTTGATCAGAAATCGTGGGAGTGGACATGGAAGTACTGCTAGTGCCCATGGTGGTGCATCTCCAGGCGATCAAGGCGCGGATCGACCCAGCGCGCCAGAACGTCGGCCAGGGTGTTGCCCGCAAACACAAACACGGCGGCAAACAGCGCAATGCCCAGCAGCAGCGCGGCATCGCCCCGGGTGCCTGCCTCCATCGTGGCCTGCCCCAGACCGGGGTAGGAAAACACCGTTTCGGCCAGCACCGAGCCGCCAAACAATTCACCCGCGTGGGCAAAGTGCAGCGTCAGCGCAGGCAAGGCGCCGTTGCGTAGCCCATGCCGCCAGGCGCGGCCCCATTTGCTCAAGCCCTGGGCTTGTGCCAGCAAGGCGTAGTCGCTGGACATGACTTCGCGCACCTTGTCGCGCGTGTGCAGCGTGACTTGCGCCACGCCCAGCATCGACAGCGCCACCACTGGCAGTGCCAGATGGTGCAGCCGCTGCCACAGGCTCACCTCATGCGGCAGGTAGCCCGGCGGGCTGGAGCAGCAGATCGGCGCCCAGCCGAGCTTGACCGCAAACACCAGCAGCAGCACGATGGCCACCCAGAAGGTGGGAGCCGAGGCCAGGATCATGGCGTAGCCACGGATCAGCTTGTCAACGAGGCTGCCCTCCCAGGCACCCGCCAGCAGCCCCAGGCCAAAACCCATGACGCCCGCAAAACCCCAGGCCAGCAGCATCAGCAGCAGCGAGTTGGTAAAGCGCTCGGCAATGACCTTGGCCACCGGCGCGTCATACACCATGGAGCGGCCGAGATCGCCCTGCACCACATTGCCTGCCCATTTGCCAAAACGCACCGGCGCGGGGTCGTTCAGTCCCCATTTTTCGGCGATGCGTTCGCGTTGCTCGGGGCTGAGGCGGATCACTTCGGCCTTGAACAGCGCCGCCACCGGGTCCACCGGCGATGCCGCCACCAGCGTGAACGCGGCCACGGCCACCAGCGACATCAACACGACAAAGCGGCGCAGGCGGCTCCAGAAAAAAGCGGGCCACGAATGGCCGCGCACATGCGCATGGCTGTGTTCGTGCCCGTCATCGTGCGTATGGGCATGGGTATGCTCGGGCGGCGGTGTGGCGGCCAGCGCACTTTCGGCCTGCGGGTGCGCGTGCGCACTGCCCGCGCCGTGCCCGTGGTCATGGTCGTGCGGATGTCCGGAAGACGAATGCGCGTGGTTTACTGACATGTCCACTTCCAGTCCTGCATGTTCCAGGTGACGGGGTAGCCGTGGCCGTGCGGCTCGATCTGGCGCGGGCCGATGTCGAGGCACTTGTCCACGAAATAGATGTGCTGCAGGTTCACCAGCCAGGCCCAGGCGGCGTCGCCCTTCATGCCTGCGCCCGTGGTGCCATCCCACAGGGCATTTTTCCAGTGCGGCAACGAAGCCTCGGGGGTGTTGGCAGCTTGCGCGGCTTCGAGGTGGCGGGCAACGGTTTCGTTGTTGTAAAACCCTGCGTTGTAGGCTTCCACGCCTGCGAATTTGGCGTTGTAGAGGCGGTACACCTCCACCGGGTCGTGCGAGCCCCAGCCAAACAACACGGCGCTGGCGTGCTGTTCCCGGTAAATCTCGTCCCAACTTTTGCCGCCGAGATCAGCCTGGATGCCCAGTGGCTTGAACATGTCGGCCACGGCCACTGCCAGCGATTGGCGCACGTTGTCGCCCGCCGGGTAGATCATGGTGAAACGTGCCGGTTTGCCGTTCTTCACACGGATGCCATCGGCGCCCGGCTTCCAGCCCGCCTTGTCGAGCAGCGCTTTGGCGCCCTCCACATCGCCATCGGGCAAACGTTGCTCGGGGTTGTCCCAAGGCAGATTGTCGGCCACGCCCCAGGCCGGGGTGCCGTAGCCGCCCAGCACACCTTCGGTGAGTTGCTTGCGGTTGATGCCGATGTTGATGGCGCGACGGATGGCCGGGTCAGCGGTCACGTCGTTGCCCACGGCCTTGCCGTCTTTGGTTTTTTGCCCGGCAGGCACCATCGGGAACATGATGCCGCGGTTGTCCACCGAATCCACCACCAGCCGGTTCATTTTTTCAGGCACATTGCCTGCGGTGGCAGGCGTGACTACCGCCATGTGTACCTGCCCGGCGCGTGCCGCGGCGGCGGTCGCATCTTCGCTGGTGTAGAGGAAGGTGATGCGCTCAAATGCGGGCTTGTTGCCGTAGTAATGCGGGTTCGGCTCAATCACCAGTTGCTGGCCTTTGGTCCAGTTGACGAAGCGGAAGGGGCCAGAACCCATGGGGTTTTGCGCATAGTCGTCTTTGTAGGCATGCCTGGGTACGATGCCAATGCTCGCCAGGCTGTTGACGAAGGTGATATGCGGTTGCTTGAGCGTGATTTCCACCGTGGTGGGGCTGAGCGCCTTGGCACCCTCCAGCTCGGTCAGATCCAGCACACCCGCCGATTGCTTGCCCTGCTCGTAGGTAAACACCACATCGTCAGCCGTAAGCGGCTGGCCATCGGCAAACTTCACGCCTTCACGGATGGTGATGGTCCATGTCTTGCCATCCTCCGACAGTTTCCAGTCGGTAGCCAGGTCGCCCACGATATCGAGCTTTTCCGTGCGCTTGAGCAGTGTGGACTGGAACAACGGGTTGCCGTAACGCCCCCAGCCCTTGACCGGATCAAAACCCTGCTCCGGCTCGCCCTTGATCGCCAGCACAAGCCGTTTGCCGCCAGCGGCCTGTTCAGGCGTGGCAGAAGCGGCAACCTGTTGGCTTGCGGCGGGAGAGGCCGCATCCTGCTTGGGTGTTGCGGCCTGTTGGGTGCAAGCTGCCAGACCGCAGACGATGCTGCCCGCCAGCACGGAAAGGCGGATAAATGAGGAAGTTGAAAGCTCAGCGATTTTCATGGGGGGTTTCCTGTTCAAGAAAAGGCAAAAATCAGTTGCAGGTCCATTTCCAGTCCTGCACGTTCCAGGTAATGGGGTAGCCGTGGCCGTGCGGCTCGATCTGGCGCGGGCCAATGTCCAGGCATTTGTCCACCCAGTAGACGTGGTCGAGGTTGACCAGCCAGGCCCAAGGCGCATCGCCCTTCATGCCCAGGCCGTTCTTGCCGTCCCACAAGGCTTGTCTCCAGTGCGGCAGCGACTCTTCAAAGGTGGTTGCCTGTTCGGCAGCATCAAGGTGGGCGTTGACTTGCGGGTTGTTGTAGAACCCGGCGTTGTAGCTGCCCTTGCCAGCCTTGGAGCCTGCATACAGGTTGTACATTTCAAGCGGACTGTGGTTGCCCCAGCCATACACAACGCTGCTGGAGTGCTTGAGGCGCCCAATGTCCTCGCGTGTTTTGCCAGCCACCTCGAACACGATGCCCAGCGGCTTGACCATATCGGTCACGGCCAGCGCCAGCGCCTGGCGCGTGCTGTCGTTGGAGAAGTACAGCAAGGGTATGCGCGCCTCTTTGCCATTTTTTTCGAGTACGCCGTTGGCGTTGGGCTTCCAGCCCGCTTCCGCCAACAGCTTTTTGGCGCCTTCCATATCGCCGTCAGGCAGGCGATGCTCGGCGTTGTCCCAGGGCAAATCGTCTACCACGCCCCAAGCCGGGGTGCCGTGGCCACCCAGCACGCCCTCAACCAGTTGCTTGCGGCTGATGGCGATGTTGATGGCCTTGCGGATGGCCGGGTCGGCGGTGACGCTGTTGCCCAGGTCGAAGCCATCTGCGGTTTTTTTGCCTTCTGCGGGCACCATCGGGAACATGATGCCGCGGTTGTCTACCGTTTTGACTGAAACTGCCGTCATGTTGGCGGGCACGTTTTTCGACAGGCTGGGCGGCACGTTGGCTACTTGCACCTGCCCCGCGTTAGCGGCGGCCACGCTGGCATCGTCCTGCGTGAACAGGAAGGTGTAGCGCTCAAACGGTGGCTTGGGGCCGTAATAGTGCGGGTTGGGCTCGGCAATCATCTGCTGGCCTTTGGTCCACGACACAAACTTGAACGGACCTGAGCCAATGGGCGCGTCGCTGTAGCCGTCTTTATATGCATGTTTGGGCACAATGCCCAAGGTCGCGAGAATGTGCGTGAACGTGACTTGCGGCTTGTTCAGCGTGATTTCGACCGTGGTGGGGTTCACGGCCTTGGCACCAGCCACGTTCGTCAAATCCACGGTCGATGCCGCGCCGCGTGCCGTCTCAAACGTATAGGCCACATCTTCGGCGGTGAGCGGCTGCCCGTCGCTGAACTTCACCCCGTCGCGGATGGTGATGGTCCAGGTCTTGCGGTCGTTCGACAGCTCCCACTTGGTGGCAAGGTCGCCCACCAGGTTGAGTTTGTCATCGCGCTTGAGCAATGTGGACTGGAACAACGGGTTGCCATATTCCCCCCAGCTCTTGATCGGGTCAAAACCCTGCTCCGGCTCGCCCTTGACCGCCAGCACCAGCCGCGTGCCGGGTGCTGCTTTTTCGGGCGCAGCCTGCTGGCTGGCAGCGGGCAACGCAGCATCCTGCTTGGTCGGCGTGGCCTGTTGCGAGCAGGCTGCCAGCAGCAGCAAAGAGCCCAGCAATGCAGCGGAGCAGGACGATGCAGGAGGACGACGAAATGCAAACGGAGAGAATCGTTTCATGATGAATTTCTATTTTGTTAGGAAGTGTGATAATTATATATTAAATGCACATCGCTATGCATTATTGGCATTTCCGATAGCCCTCTGCGCAAGAGGAAGGCTATGTGCAGCACCCTTGTTTCAGACGCTGCATGCACCCGTCCTTGCTTAGCGGCGCGCAATCACCATGACGTGCACATGGTCGCCCGTGTGGGGAAACGTATCTTCTTGGATGCGCACATCGGCAAAACCCTGTTGCCGAAACAGCGCCTCAAGCTCAGCCACGCTGCGGACTTGCCGCAGGGGCAGCTCAGCTTCAACGTCTGCCTCGTAGTGGGCACTTGCATCGCCAATGGCAAGGTCGGCAATGGCGACCCCGCCCGGCCGCAAGATGCGGTGCCATTCCTTGATGGCCCGCTCGGGGTGTACCAGCGTCCACAACACGCTGCGCGCCGTCAGGGCATCAAAAATCCCGTCCGTGAAAGGCGCATGTTCCATGTCCGCCGTTTGCGTTTTCAGGCGTACCCCTGTTTGGCTGGCTTTCTGTTCCGCCCGTGCAAGCAAACCAGCAGCCCAATCCAGCGCCGTAACTGCGTGCCCCATTTTGGCCAGCAACAGGCTGCAATAGCCTGTACCAGCCCCCATGTCGATCACCCGCGAGCGGTGGGGAATATGCTGCAAAAACAAAGACATCCAGCATTCGCGCTCCTGCGCTGCATGCAGCGCGTGCTGCAGGTCATGTTCGGCGTCCTGCCTGTTGCCTTGCGCCACCCAGAACGAGCGTACCCGCTCCCGCGCTTCACTTTTGTGTAAAACCACCATGGACTGACTCCTTTCAACAAGAATGCACTTGCGGCGTATGAATAGATGAAGATGAAGAGGTTTGGCAGCAGCCATCCGCAACGGGCCTGCAGGTATTGCCCAGTGCTGAGGGACGCTGCACGCCTGAATAAACCACTGCCCGGTGTTTTGCAGCCTGGCTGTATGCAGGTTGAATACCGATGGCGAGCATGGCAGCGCCTGCCACGAGAAAACAAAACACGATGATTTTTTCAAACAGGCGCATGGCGCGGTCTCGCTGAACGAAGGAACAATCAGGGCCTGATACCCAGCACCGGCGGTAAAATTATGATTATTTTATAATAATTTATGAATAATTTCCACTTTCCCAGCAAAGAACGGGCTTTGCAAGCCAAAAACATCTGGCACGCGGGCTGAAACAGGCAAAAAAAACCCCGAACTGTTTGCAGTTCGGGGTGGAATCCACCTGAAATTGAGGGTGGAGGAGACAACCTGTCAAGCGACAGCACAGGGGTGCTGTGAGCTATCGATGGCTTCAGTATAGAACGGTTTTTGCTGCGCCGCACACATAAACCGTCGATAAAGCCTGCTTGATGTGTATTTTACGAACGATTGTGCTTTTTGGGCAACAGGGTTTTCGCCAAGAACGCCAAAAACCGCATGAAAACCGTATTTACCCTGACACGAAGGTCTGTTTTGCGGCCTTGTCAAATGGAAAGGTGCGTGCGAATCAAGGCCATGCGCACATCCCGGCGTTCAACTGACGGCGCATTCCGGTCTCTATTTGCTGCAACGCAGCAGAAATGGGGCGGCAGCGCAACGTGCCGCAAAAGATCAGGCCTTGGGCACCGTGTCGGCAAAGCTGGGGCGCTCCATCAGCTTGTCCTGGAACTCGGCCAGTTGCGGATAGGTTTCGCGCCAGTGGATGTGCGGAAAGCGGAATTCCAGCCAGCCCAGCGCCGTGCCGATAGCCACATCGGCCAGCGAGAACTGCTTGCCTGCGCAGAACGGTTTGTCGTCGAGCATGCGCGCCATTTCGGCCAGCGCCGCGTGCACTTTGTCGAGTTGCCGCTGTATCCAGGCCTGGCTGCGCTGTTCAGGGGTGCGGCCACTCCAGGTGTTTTCCAGCAACGCCAGCACGCCCGCGTCGAGCAGGCCGTCGGCCAGCGCTTCCCAGATCTTGACTTCGAGGCGCTCGCGCCCGTCGGCTGGAATCAGGCGGCCTACGGGGCTTAAAGTATCGAGGTACTCCACGATCCACGCGCGAATCGTAGAGCGTCATCGGCGGCTTGGACAGCACCAGGCACGGCACTTTGCCCAAGGGGTTGACGTTGGGCAGCACGCTGTCTGCCGACCAGGGGTTGTCAGGAACAAACGCGTAATCGAGCTTTTTTTCGGCCAGCACAATGCGCACCTTGCGGGCGTAGGGGCTGGTGTGGGAGCCTATGAGTTTCATGGAAAACAGCCAGAATTTTCAGATGGCACGCGCCACCCATTGTTGGCTGATTCTAACGACACCCTCCCTGAAATTTGAAACAGCGTGTGCCGACACCCTGCGTCATGGCCCCTTGGGATTGGGCCTCGCTGCCAAACCCGCGCCAGACATGGACGACGCGCAGCCACCCGACATCGCCAGTCAATTTGTAACGTATTGGCTGTACATACCCTGTCAGCATCATTGATAATGGCACCGTGCCGTGCCGCAGTGGGGCGGCGTTTGCCTTGACAGGCTCACCACGAAAGGGACAAACCATGCGTTGGGAAGGTGGAGAACAGTCAGACAATCTGGAAGACCGCCGCGGCCAGGGCGGCATGGGCGGCGGCATGTTTGGCGGCCGCTCCATCGGTTTGGGCACGTTGGTGATTGCCGTGGTGGCCGGGCTGATCTTCGGCATCAACCCCTTGCAGATCATCGGCATGTTTGGTGGCATGGGCGGCCCGCCGCAAGCACAGGTGCAGCAGCCTGCGCCCAACCAGCCCGCCGTGAAAGACCGCACTTCGCAATTCATGAGTACCGTGCTGCGCGATACCGAAATCGTGTGGGACAAGCTGTTCAAGGATGCGGGCGGCAGCTACGTCAAACCCAAGCTCGTGATGTTCAGCGGCTACACGCCCACCGCCTGCGGTACCGGCCAGTCTGCCATGGGGCCGTTTTACTGCCCGCTGGACCAGAAGGTGTACCTTGACACGCAGTTTTTCGAAGTCATGCGCCGCGAACTGGGCGGTGGCGGCGACTTTGCCGAAGCCTATGTGATCGCCCACGAAATCGGCCACCATGTGCAAAAGCAAACCGGCATCATCGACAAGGTCGACGGCCTGCGCGGCCGCATCAGCCAGACGCAACAAAACGCCCTGCAGGTGCGCGTGGAACTACAGGCCGACTGCTTTGCAGGCGTATGGGCGCACCACGCCGACGCACAGCGTAAAATACTGGAACAGGGCGATATCGAAAAAGCCATGAACACGGCAGCCAAGATCGGCGACGATGCCATGCAAAAGCGCCAGCAAGGCTACGTAGTGCCCGACAGCTTTACCCACGGCTCCAGCGCCCAGCGCGTGCGCTGGTTCACCACGGGCCTGAAAACCGGTTCGATACAGGCCTGCGATACCTTCAACGCGCAGAACCTTTGATGATACGAACAGGCTTTGTGGCGCCCACCGGGCGTGCCGCAAAGCCTGAGAACAAGTGCTGCAAAAGGCTTGCCCTTTGTGCGGCGCTGAAGAAGTTTGATGACTGAAACAACCTCCCCCACCCCTACCCCCTACACCCAACTTCCGCTGGCCGAGCCGCTCCAACGCGCCGTGGCCGGCATGGGTTACACCCACACCACGCCGATTCAGGCACAGGCCATTCCCGTCGTACTGGCCGGCCAAGACGTGATGGGTGCTGCCCAAACCGGCACCGGCAAAACAGCGGCTTTTTCGTTGCCGCTGCTGCAACGCCTGCTCAAGCACGAAAACGCTTCGGTCTCCCCCGCCCGGCACCCGGTACGCGCCCTGGTGCTGCTGCCCACGCGCGAACTGGCCGACCAGGTGGCCCAGCAGATCAAGCAATACGCCCAGCATACGCAACTGCGCAGCGCCGTGGTGTTTGGCGGCATGGACATGAAGCCGCAGATCGAAGCCCTGCGCAAAGGCGTAGAAGTGCTGGTGGCCACACCCGGCCGCCTGCTTGACCATATCGAGGCCAAAACCGCCGTGCTGAATCAGGTGGAATACGTGGTGCTCGACGAGGCTGACCGCATGCTCGATATCGGCTTTTTGCCTGATCTGGAGCGCATCCTCGCCTACCTGCCCAAGCAGCGCACCACGCTGTTGTTCAGCGCCACCTTCTCGCCCGAGATCAAGCGGCTGGCCAACAGCTACCTGCACAACCCGATCACCATCGAAGTGGCACGCAGCAACGCCACCGCCGCCACGGTAGAGCAGCGTTTCATCCGCGTGGCCGACGACGAAAAGCGTGCGGCCATCTACCAGTTGATCCGCGAAGAGCGCATCAGCCAGGCCTTCATCTTCAACAACAGCAAGCTCGGCTGCGCCCGGCTGGCGCGCTACATGGAGCGCGACGGCTACAAAACCGCCGCGCTGCACGGCGACAAGTCGCAGGACGAGCGCCTCAAGGCGCTGGAAGCCTTCAAGCGCGGCGAAGTCGAGTTTCTCGTCTGCACCGATGTGGCCGCACGCGGGCTCGACATCAAGGACGTGCCGGTTGTCTTCAACTTCGACATCCCCTTCAACGCCGAAGACTATGTGCACCGCATTGGCCGCACCGGCCGCGCCGGTGCAGCGGGCTTGGCCATCAGCCTCGTGGGCGACCGCGATGCACGCCTGCTGGCCGAAATTGCCAAGCTCACCCGGCAGGAGATCAAGCCGCAAACCCTGTCGGTGCAGGCCCCGCCGCGCCCCGCACACAGCCACGACGAACGCCGCAAACGCCGCACCGACGACGACAACTCGCAGCAAGCACCCCGTGGCGAAGGCCGTGGCGACCGCTACCACCGCGCGCCCAAGGTCAGCGACCCGTTCTTCAACAAGCCCTACGAAGCGCCCGACCGCACCCAGCCCCCGGCTTGGGAGCCGAGCCAACCGCGCCGCGCCACACGCCCGGGCCTGAGCGCCAACATCCGCCCCAAGCGCCAGCAAGCGGCCTTGTTCAAGACCGCGGCCACAACACCCGCTCCCAACGGGGAAGAAACGATCTGAAGGCCGGGGATGGCCGCCTCGCGAAGCCCAGCGTATAACACCCCATTACAAAATCCCGGGAACCTTTGCAGCTCATCTGGCCTCTATAGTCAGTCCGAGAAATAATTTGACAAGGGTCTTAGGAAGCAAACATGTGTCCACCACATGCTAACTTCTTGAGATGATT
>JAUNUE010000231.1 GCA_030538335.1 Allobrachymonas sp.
AGCACCACCTTGACATGGTGGGGGTCGTTGGTTCGAGTCCAATCGCGCCTACCAACACCAACAAAACGCAATCAAGCCTTTGGCGCAACGCCAAGGGCTTTTTTGTTGACTGGATACTGCTACTGCGCCAAAAATACGCGGCAAGACAAAAGGCGCTTATTGTTGCCGCGCAAGGCTGTCCTCGTCCTCGGTAAAGCTGCCAATTTCGCGCCACAGGATCTTGCCATATCCGCCGCCATCGCGTTGCACCAGCGCCTGCTGCTGGATGGTGACGCTGCCCACGCGCAGCTTGCCTTGCACCATGAAGTAGCGGCTGGCAACGCCCAGCTCCACCTGCTGCGGGCGCGTGGGCAGCACTTTTTCCAGCGCCTCCAGGTTCACAAAGGGCTGCCGGTTGCGGTAGGTGAGCACGCTTTGCGCTTCAGCCATACTGCCTCCGGAGCGTGCAGCCGCCAGCACCTGGCTGCTGGCGGTGTTGGCGTTGATGGCCGTGCGTTCGGGCAGGATGGTGATGTAAGGGCTGATGCGCGCCAAGTTCGATGCCGATACGCCCAACCACCCCAATTGGTTTACCTGACGGGGCAAGGGTGCAGCGCCAGGATCAGCCGCCGGACGTGCCCAGGCGCGGGCGCTGCGCAACCATTGCTGCGCCAGTTGCTGCGCTTCGCTCTCAGAAAGCCCTACCTGGGCAAACAGGCGCTGCAATGCCGCCACATCGGGGGCAGACAGTTCGTTGTTCTTGACCAGGTTCCACAGGTTGAAACGACCCTGCATGTCGTCAATACGGCCTGACAAGAAGGCGTCTTCGGGCAGGTTGCTGGTATCTACTGTGACATTGCGCTCTGCCGCAAGAAAGGTGGTGAGGCGCGCTTCCATCAGGGGCACCGCCCACGGCTCCGACAGATGGTCGGGGCCACCCGCCTTGGCGTCTTCCGCTAATATCAGCCGCGCCCAATCGAGGGCACCCGCCAGAATCCAGTTGGCCTGCAAACGCCCGCGCTCGGATACTTCAACCGTAGTGCTGCGCCACTGCTGCCACACGGCCGAGGCGGCCAGCACCGCGACCAGGGCCACGATCAGCATGGCCAGCAGCAAGGCGGCGCCCCGCTGGCTTGCGTTGCCCTTGTGCATAGACCGAGTGTGGTTGCAGTGCTTCATCATTGTCGCTGCCGCGCCAGTGTGGGCGACATCCAGTCCACCGTGATGTCGCCCTGCAAGCCTTCTTTGGCGGGCAGGTTCAACACCAGCCGCACGGCATCGGGCAGGGATGTGGCTGGCGCAGGTGCCCAAGCGCCTTCGCGAAAAAACTGCAGTTGCCATTGCTGCACCGGCATGACGGTTTGCCCCATGGCATGGGCGGCGCGCCCAGCATGCTGACCCCAGGCCTCGGCCTGCTGCCAAGCCAACTGCTGATCGCCCAAGGTGCGCAACACGGGTGATTGCCAGCGCAGCCAGCATGGCGTGGCGGCAGTTTCGGGTGTGGCCGTTGCAGGATCTGGCTGCAAACCGGTGCAGGCACCCAAGGCCCATACCACCACCTGCGTGCCTTCGCTGGCTGCGGGCGCTGGCGCGGCCTTTGCACCGCCTGTTGGCAAAGGCAGGTGTGTATTGTCAGCACCCAGCGTGGCATTGGCCCGGCGCAAGAGGCGCAGGACTTTGCCGTCCCAGGCGAGCGGGCTGGCAATGGCGCTTTCGCTTGGGGCATTGCTGTTGCCGCTGTGGGCTTCAGGCAGCATGGCATCGAGATCCGCCCGCCATTGCGCCAGCGCTGTTTGCAGGGTAAAGATTTGCGCGCTGGCCTGCCCCGTGCGCTCGCGCACGCGCACCATGGCATCCAGCCCGCGCCAGCTCAGTACCGCCACCAGTGCCAGTATCGCCATGGCCACCATGACTTCGATCAAGGTAAAGCCTGCGGTGACGGATCGTTTAGCGGCTTGCATCAGAACCGCCCCATGATGGTGGACAGGCGCAGCAGCGGTGTTTCACCGTCAAGCGTCTGTGCATCGACCCGCACAAAATTCGGGTTGGGCGTGGGCATGACGATGGTGCGCACAGTGAGTTGCCGCCCCGCCTGCGGGCACGGCGCATCGCTTTCGCCTACGGCAGGCATGGTGCGCGCCAGGCGCAAGGCCACCAACTGGTTTTCAGCACAGATTTGCGCCAGCAGCATGTCTTGCTGGCGGCTGGCGGCGCGCAGCAAGGCACTGCCCGCTTGACCCGCGGCCAGCAGGGCAATGGCCACCACGGCCAGTGCGACCAGTACTTCTATCAAGGTAAAGCCGCGCCCTTGTTGCGTGCGCAGCCATGCAGCCCCATCAACGCCCGATTGTTTGCAGCGCCCCACCATGGTTGCCTTACGGCGCTGTGCCATCAAGCACAGCAAAAGGCCGCACACCGTCGCTGGCAATGGTGCGCTGGATGTCTGGCCGCTCGGGCAAGGATAAGGTCAGCTTCTGTGGCGGCAGCATCGGCTCGGGGCCCAGCACCAGCGCGGCCTGACCGTCGTGGCGCAAGGCGTCCAGCCGCCCTGACGCGCCGATTTGTACCGGCGTGAGCCATTCGCGTGGAAATGCGTCAGCGCTGCCTGGCTGGTTTTTGTCCTTGACTTCGGGCAACCCGGCAAACTCAAACCCTGCTGCACTGCCACGCCACACCACCGGCACGCCTGTGGCGCGCGATTGGGCACGCGCACCCTCCAGCAAGGCCGCGATGCGCACGGCCTCCCGGTCCATTTGGTTCTGGGCGGTATCGCGCAGGGCGAGCATGGCACCCGCGGAGGCTACCGCGACGATGGCCATGACGACCATGATCTCGATCAGGGTAAAGCCACGCGCAG